>JAADIC010000348.1 GCA_013151535.1 Alphaproteobacteria bacterium
CGCGCCGCATTCTTGGGCCGCGTGCAGGCAGGTGATCGAACTTGTCTTCCTCGGGGAAATCGGTGTCGATGGCCTTGGCCCCGGCCATGGCTTTCGCGGTCAATTCCGGCAGCCGGTGATAGGCTTGCGGGCCGACCACGATATCCACCAGCGGCTGGCGGCGGATGATCTCGGCCCCTTCGGCCTGCGCCACGCAGCCGGTGACGCCGAATTTCACCTCAGGGTTGGCCAGTTTCAGCTTTTTGAGGCGACCAAGCTCGGAATACACCTTTTCCGCCGCTTTTTCGCGGATATGACAGGTGTTCAGCAACACCAGATCGGCCTGATCGGCCTGATCCGTCAACTCATAGCCCGATGCGCCCATGGTTTCGGCCATACGCTCGCTGTCATAGACATTCATCTGGCAACCATAGGTCTTGACGAAAAGCTTTTTGGTTTTGGGCATCTGTTCACCTGATCTTAACCGTTATGCGGTTTGATTTCAGGGCCGCTCTATAGCAACGGCAGAAAGGGTGCAATCACATCAAAGGGCCGTTTCGCTTGCAAAAACCGTGGTTTTCCCTAAACCCTTAGGGAAAACAATACAGGCTTAAAGATCATGCGCTATTCCAGCTTGCCGGACTTCCTGTCCACCGGCCTTTCCACCTTGAAGGGCGGCCCGGTCGGGATCTTGCTGATGGAGGATTTGAGCGAGACAAATTCAACCATCCGCCACCACCTTGGGCTGGGTTTGAAAAACCTGCTGGTGCTGGGCACCGAACGCTTGAACATCTCGCGCGAGTTGCAGGACCAGATCCACCATGTGGTGTTTGATCTGACCACCGACAGCGCATTGACGGACGCCATGAACCCGTTGATCGCCGCCCTGCCGGAGCGCTGGTTTTATTACGGCTACAACGCCGAATACCTGTTCTATCCGTTCTCGGAAACCCGCAGCGTTGGCGAGGTCACGACCTTCGCCACCGAGGAGCGCCGCGCCTCGATCCTGACCTATGTGATCGATCTTTATGCCGACGATCTGAACACCCATTCCAATGGCGTGTCGCTGCCCGATGCCCATCTCGACAGATCCGGCTATTACGCCCATTCACGCCACCGCGACGGGGCTGATCTGGAGCGTCAGCTTGATATGTTCGGCGGCCTGCGCTGGCGGTTTGAAGAACATGTGCCGTGGGAGCGGCGCAAGATCGATCGCATCGGGTTATTTCGCGCCCAGAAAGGGTTGGAGCTGCGCGGTGACCACACCTTCAACGAGGAAGAATACAACACCTATGCCTGCCCGTGGCACCACAATCTGACGGCGGCAATCTGTTCGTTCCGCGCGGCAAAATCGCTCAAGACCAACCCGGGCTCGTCCAGTGAAATCGACAGTTTCAAATGGCACAATTCCGAAAAATTCGCGTGGCATTCCGGCCAGTTGCTGGATATCGGCCTGATGGAGCCGGGCCAGTGGTTTTAGGGAAAATCTTTCTCGAAAGATTTTCAGGCGGAATAATTTTCGGTAAAATTATTCAAAAACCGCACCCCTAAGGGGCCGGTTTTTTGCGCATCCGTATGACCACATCCACCGCCGTGATCTCCATGCCCTCGGGAATGGGCGGCAGGCTTTCAAAGCGCAACTTTTCTTTCGGGGCATCGGTCAATTCACCGGATTCTTCCCAGTAATAATGCGGATGCTCGTCAACCCGGGTGTCAAAATAGGATTTGTTGCCGTCCATGGGAATTTCGCTCATCAATCCGGCGGAACAAAAGGCGCGCAAGGTGTTGTAAACCGTCGCCAGCGACACCGCGTCGCCTGTCTGTTCGGCGGCGGCGTGCAGGCTTTCGGCGGTCACATGCCGATCTTTGCCATCGCCCACCAGCAGTTTCGCCAATACCAGCCGCTGGCGCGTCGGGCGCAATCCGGCGCTTTGCAGCCAATCTGATCCAAGTGTTGTCGAATTCATCAGCGTCCCGTCCGGCCCCAAGAATGTTGCCGGGCAATATCGCCCTATTCTGCGCGAAATTCAATCGCCTTTCGCCCGGGCCGGAAAAACCGGTGAACCACCCTTCCACTTGCCCTTGCCAAAGCCACAATGTTAGGAGGGGTAAGAAATGATGACCCAGTTTTGCGGAGCAATTGCAATATGTCTCAATACCCGTCCAGCTTTGATCTTGAAGGCCTGAAAAAATGCGCCCGTGGCGAACTTTTTGGCCCCGGCAATGCGCAATTGCCCATGCCGCCAATGCTGATGATGGATCGTGTGACCGAGATTTCGGCCGATGGCGGGGAATTTGGCAAAGGCCATGTGATTGCCGAATTCGACATCCACCCTGACCTGTGGTTCTTTGAATGCCATTTTCCCGGCAATCCGGTGATGCCCGGCTGTCTTGGCCTTGATGGCATGTGGCAATTGACCGGCTTTAACCTTGGCTGGCGCGGAATGCTGGGGCAGGGTTTTGCGGTTGGTGTTGGCGAGGTCAAGTTCACCGGCATGGTGACACCTGAGACCAAAATGATTACCTATAAGATCGACTTTCATCGGGTGATCGACCGGCGTTTGAAAATGGGCGTGGCCAACGGCATCATCCTTGCGGATGGCGAAGAAATCTATGCGGTGAAAGACCTCAAGGTTGGTCTTGCCACCAAAGAACAATCCTAATTTCCCCTTATAAGGAGAAGACTTATGCGTCGTGTCGTCATCACAGGAATGGGCATCGTATCTTCGATCGGCAACAATGTTGACGAGGTGACAGCCGCGTTGAAATCCGGCAAGTCCGGTATTATCGCCGCGCCTCAATACACCGAAAACGGTTTTCGCAGCCAGATCCACGGCATGCCGCAGATCGACGTGACCGAACATATCCACAAACGCAATCTGCGCTTCATGGGGCCGGGTGCGGCTTATAATTTCATCGCCATGGAACAGGCGATCAAGGATGCCGGGCTGGAGGAAAGCGATGTCTCGAACGAGCGCACCGGCCTGATTGTCGGCTCGGGCGGGCCGTCCACCTCGAACTTTTTTCTGGCCCACAAGATCGTGCGTGAAAAGGGTGCGCCCAAGCGCATGGGGCCGTTCATGGTGACGCGCTGCATGTCCTCGACCAACTCGGCTTGTCTGGCGACACCGTTCAAGATCAAGGGGGTGAATTATTCGATCACCTCGGCCTGCACCACGTCGCTGCATTGCATCGGTAACGGGGTCGAGCAGATCCAGATGGGCAAGCAAGACATCGTTTTTGCCGGTGGTGGTGAAGAACTGGATTGGACCCTGTCCTGCCTGTTTGACGCCATGGGTGCCATGAGCAGCAAGTATAATGAAACGCCAGAGCGCGCCAGCCGCGCCTTTGACGCCAATCGCGACGGGTTCGTGATTGCTGGCGGTGGTGGGTTGCTGGTGCTTGAGGAGTTGGAGCACGCGCTGGCGCGTGGGGCCAAGATTTATGCCGAAGTCACCGGTTATGGTGCCACGTCAGACGGCCACGATATGGTCGCGCCAAGCGGTGAAGGTGCCGAACGCTCGATGAAACTGGCGCTGTCGACCATCGGTGATCGCAAGGTCGGCTATATCAACGCCCACGGCACCTCCACACCGGCTGGTGATGTGACCGAGGTGCACGCCGTGCGCCGGGTGTTCGGCGAGGGTAACGTGCCGCCCATCACTTCAACCAAATCGGTGACCGGGCATTGTCTGGGCGGCGCGGGTGTGCACGAGGCGATTTACTCGCTGATTATGCTGGGCGGTGATTTCATCGCGCCAAGCGCCAATGTCGAAACGCTGGACCCTGAAATCCACCCAGAGGAAATCGCCACCGAATATGTGGAAAACGCCGGGCTGGACACGGTTATTTCCAACAGCTTTGGATTTGGCGGTACAAATGGTACCATCGCCATGAGCAAATATCACGGGTGACAAATATGGCTGGATTACTTGCAGGAAAACGCGGCTTGATTATGGGCGTCGCCAACGAGCGCTCCATCGCCTGGGGCATTGCCCGCGCCATGGCGGCCGAGGGTGCGGAGCTGGCCTTCACCTATCAGGGCGAAGGTTTTGGCAAACGCCTGCGCCCGCTGGCGGAAACTGTTGGCTCGACCATTCTGGTGGATGCGGATGTGCAGGATGACGCTTCGCTTGATCTGGCGTTCTCAACGCTGGAAAAGGAGTGGGGGCAGATGGATTTTCTGGTCCACGCCATCGCGTTTTCCGACAAGAACGAACTGACGGGCCGGTTCATCAACACCAGCCGCGAGAATTTCAAAAACACGCTGGATATTTCGTGTTACAGCTTCATCGAAGTGGCGCGGCGCGCAGCACCCCTGATGAAAGACGGCGGCACGCTGCTGACGCTGACCTTTCAAGGCTCCAACCGCGTCACACCATTTTACAACGTCATGGGCGTGGCCAAAGCCGCGCTTGAAAGTGCCGTGCGTTATCTGGC
>JAADIC010000275.1 GCA_013151535.1 Alphaproteobacteria bacterium
TGCAATAGCCAACCACGTTCACCCGCGGCTCAGCCGTGATCTTCTTGACCTCGTCAATCGCGGTCAAAAACCCCTCGTTGATATAGGTGTCGATGCCCACATCCGCGTAAGTCGCATCCGGGTTGATCCATGAGGTCACAAACACCGTAAACCCCTGCTCGACCGCCCATTTAATCAGGCTGTTCTTGGGCTTCAGATCAAGGATGTAAAACTTGTTGATCCAGGGCGGAAAGATAATCAGCGGGGTTTTATGCACTTTGTCGGTTTTCGGCGCATATTGAATAAGCTGGAACATGCGGTTCTGAAACACAACCGCCCCTTCGGAGGTGGCGATATTACCGCCAACCTCGAACGCTTTGGGGTCCGCGAGGGTCACCGCAAGTGATCCGTCATGGCTTTCGATATCGTTCACAAGGTTTTCCAGCCCGTCAACCAGCGATTGGCCATCGGTTTCCACCGCCTTTTGCAAGGCCTCGGGATTGCTGCCCAGAAAATTGGTCGGCGACATCATGTCAACGATCTGGCGCGTAAAAAAGCTGACCTTTTTCTTTTCACTCTCGCCCAGTTCATCCAACCCATCGACCGCGTTCTCAATCGCCTCGGCCGATAGCAGATATTGCTGTTTGATATAGTTGAAATAAGGATGCGTATCCCACATGGCGTTTTTGAACCGGCGGTCGGGTTGGCTGTGATCCTCGGGCACCAGCGTACCGCTGGCCAGACTTTCCTGCGCCTGAACATAATGTTTCAGCGACTTGCCCCAGAACGACACTTGCTGCTCCATCATCTTGGCCGGATTTTGCATCATCTCGGCCACATAGGCGGTGGCGGCCTTCAGATAAAGCTCCTGCCCCGGCCCTTCCAGCGCCTGATTGGCCTCGGGCTTGTTGGCCAAAGCGGCAACCAGACGCTGGGTCAAGGTCTCGATCTTTTCCAGATTGGCGTTCAGCACCTCTCTGTTGCCGTCATGTATCGGATTTTTATCGGCCATTTTATGCAATTGCTCCTGACTTGCGGGTGCATTATACGCGCTTAAACCAGTTCGGTGTAAAGGCGGGGGGCTTGAACCGGAGAAACATGCCTGAGGCGGGTAATAATCATGAACCAGAATTTTGCAACCTATGATATTTTTGAAAGCTACCGCCAGGGCGGTGAATGGATGGGGGCGACTGCAAAAGCGTTCTGGTCGAACCCCATGTTCGGCCTGTCCACCAGCCCGGTTCCCGCCGCTTTCGCCGCCTGGGGCGAAGTGACCGAGCGCGCCTTTTCGCGCATGATCGCCAAGCCCGATTGGGGCATTGACAGCGTTGTCACGGCGGGGCGCGAATATGTGGTGTCGATTGAAACCGTGCTGTCCAAACCGTTTGGCGATCTGATCCAGTTCAGGGTTGACCGCCCCAAACCCACCGGCCGCAAGGTTCTGCTGGTCGCGCCGATGTCAGGCCATTACGCCACTTTGCTGCGCAAAACCGTGCTCAGCCTGTTGCCAAATTGCGATGTTTACATCACCGACTGGCACAATGCGCGCGATATTCCAGTCTCCGAAGGCAAGTTTGATATCGAGGATTTCACCCTCTATCTGGTTGATTTCATGAAGGAACTTGGCGACGATCTGCATGTGATCGCGGTCTGCCAACCCGCACCCCTAACCCTTGCCGCCACCGCTTATCTGGCGGAAATATCGCCCGAGCATCAACCTGCATCGCTGACCCTGATCGGCGGCCCGATTGATCCCGATGCCGCCGCCACCGACGTCACCGATTTTGGCCGCCGCGTCACCATGGGCCATCTGGAAAAGGGCGTGATCCAGCGGGTTGGTGTCAAGCATAAGGGCTTTGGCCGTCTGGTTTATCCGGGGGCGGTGCAGTTAGCCTCGTTCCTGTCCATGAACCTTGAAACCCACGCCAAAGCCTTCGCCGATCAAATCGGCGCGGTAGCCAGCGAAGAGGCTGCGGAGCACGACCGCCACAACGCGTTCTATGATGAATATCTGGCAGTGATGGACATGACGGCGGAATTTTACCTGTCAACGGTTGAACGCATCTTCAAAAACCGCGACATTGCCGACAACAAATTCACCATCAAAGGCCACAAGGTCGATTTCTCAAAAATCACCGAGACCGCCGTGAAAACGGTTGAGGGCATGGATGATGACATCACAGCACCCGGCCAGTGTATCGCCGCCCTTGATCTGCTGACCGGCCTGCCCGATGCCATGAAAGCCAGCCATGTGGAACCCGGTGCCGGGCATTACGGCATCTTTGCCGGCAAGGCCTGGCGGCGCAATATCCGCCCGCTTGTGATTGATTTCATTGATGCAAATTCTGGCAAGGGTTGAGGGATCAATCCTTCCAGATCGGATTTGACCACGCCTTCTTGCCATCCGCGTCGATCAGCGACACCCTGATCCACGGGCTGTAGTCAAGTATGCTATGCGGGATCCTGACCTCGGTCAGACCCGCGCCAAACTCCGCCGCCGTGCGCGTGCCCGCGCCTTGCAGAATCACCGCCGAAACCGGCGAACTTCGCACATAAACGTAACGCTCATCCATTTCGATATCGATAAAATCCGGCCCGGTGCTGGCATACATCGCCCCGTCTTTCAGCGCCTGCAACAGCGCCTCGGGGGTGTTTTCTGTCGCCCTGACCATGCACCAGCCGCCAAACGCATCCATCTCGTCATGGGTGAAATGGGCGTCATCGGTGGCGATAAAATTCATGCGTTTTCCGGTAGTGGCCAGAATATCTGCCGCGTGATGCCCGCGCCCGCGCTCGCTCTCCACCTCACAGCCGTGATTGTAAATCTCAACCGCGTGGGCGGCGGTGATGGTGCGCATATCCGCCTCGGTCAGGTTCGACCATTCGGGGTGGGCGATGGCCACAAACGCCCCCGCTTGAGCCGCCCGCGCCGCGATCTCTGCACCACATTCCTGCGCGTCACTCGGCACGAAAAACGGCGAGTTTGACGGCGTGAAATCAAGCGGCAGCCCAACCGCCAGAATATGCCAAATCGTGCCGTTATCCATGGCACCTGAATGCAGTTCCGCCCCGATCAACGTGGTAAAATCCTGATCCCGAAACCGCCGCGTATCGGTGATCGGATAGTCAAACAACCCGACAAAATGATCCGTCATGGCAATAAAGTCATAGCCTCTGGCCTTGTAGCGGCGGCACACCTCATCCACCGTCAGGCGGCCATCGGAATTGGTACAATGGGTGTGAAGATTGCCCTTGAAGAACCGGCCCGGATTGGAAAAAGCGACTGCACGCATGGGCGGCCTCCTTTGGCTGAAAGTTCACCCAGCCTCCAACGAAATCCAAGCGATTCGCAAGCACCTGAAACGACCAAAATGTCGGGTTTGGACTATTTACGAAACCGGATGAAATCGGCGCGACGTTTTTCCAGAAAGGCGGCGATGCCTTCACTGGATTCTTCGTTGCCCTGGGCCTGAGCCATGGCGTTGGCCTCAACGTCCAGTTGCGCCTCCAGATCATTGCTGCGCGCCGAAATTCCCAACTTCTTTGCACTTGCCAACGCACTCGGGCCGACCTTGTTCAACCGCTCTCCCAGTTCCTGCGCCGCTGCAACCGCGTCGCCGCTCTCGGTCAGCCGGTTGATCGCCCCCAATTGATGCAGGCGTGCAACCGGTATCTTGTCACCAAACATCAGAATCTCATTCACCAATTGGCGCGGCGCAAATTCCGACAAAAACGCCGTCGCGCCACCATCTGGCGTAAGGCCAACCCGCAGATAAGACACCGCGAAATAGGCGTCATCCGCCGCCGCCACCAGATCACAAGCCAGCGCGATTGAAGCCCCGGCCCCGGCCGCACCGCCCTCAACCGCCGCGATGATCGGCTTGGGGCAGGCCTGCATGGCGCGGATCATATTGTGCAGGACCGAGATCGCTTCAAAGCGTGCCTCCTCCGACATTTCGCGCCGCTTAATCAGCACATTCAGATCACCACCCGCACAGAAAAATCCCTCGGTGCCGGACAGAACCACCGCCGCGATTGTGGCGTCATCGGCGCAGGCCTCCAGTTCCCGAACCACACCCATGCAATACTCGAAACTCAGCGCATTGCGCGCCGAAGGGTTGTTGTTAACCAGATGCAGAACCGGCCCGTCACGCCGGGTAATCAACGCGTCGCTCATCGGCTTACCTTTCCCAGCGCAATGTATCGCGTCAGATGATAATCCTCGTCCCCCAGCTCGTGGCCGATCATAATCAGCCGCTTGGCGAAATGGCCCAGCGAATGTTCCCACGTCATCCCGATGCCGCCATGCAACTGGATAGATTCCTCCGCCACCAGCGTGCCAACCTGCCCGATTGTGAACTTGGCCGCCGACAAAGCGCGTTCGCGGGCGGGGC
>JAADIC010000138.1 GCA_013151535.1 Alphaproteobacteria bacterium
GGCAGGGGCGCGGCCCGGTGATATCGTTCACAACGCCTATGGCTACGGGCTGTTCACCGGCGGGCTGGGTGCCCACTCAGGCGCCGAGCGTCTGGGCTGTGTCGTGGTGCCGATCTCGGGTGGTGGCACCGAGCGACAAGTGACCCTGCTCAAAGATTTCAAATCGGCGATCCTGTGTTCCACCCCGTCCTACGCCCTTAATATTGCCGAGGTGGCCGAGGGTATGGGCGTAGATATCGCAGCACTTCCGGTGCGGCGCGGCTTTTTCGGGGCCGAGCCGTGGAGCGAGGAAATGCGCGCCGAACTCGATACCCGCCTCGGGGTGAAATCCGTCGATGTCTACGGCTTGTCCGAAATCATGGGCCCGGGCGTGGCCTGTGAATGCGACACCGCACGCGCCGGGCTGCACGGCTGGGAGGATCATTTTCTGTTTGAAATCATCGACCCCGACACGCTGGAAACCCTGCCCATGGGGGCCGAGGGCGAATTGGTCATCACCTCGCTGACCAAAGAAGCGATGCCGATGATCCGCTACCGCACCCGTGACATCACCCGCCTGACGGATGAGCCCTGCACCTGCGGGCGCACCCATCTGCGCATCCGCCGCATCACCGGGCGTGACGACGACATGATGATTATTCGCGGCGTCAATGTCTTCCCCAGCCAGATCGAAAGCGTGCTGGTCGGCCTCAAGGGCATCGCGCCGCATTACCAGATCAAACTTTTCAAAGACGGCCCGATGGACGCCATGACGCTTGAGGTCGAGGCCTGCCCGGATGACCCCACAAACCTTGACGCGCGCGCGAAAAATGTGCGCCACCACATCAAATCCATCATCGGTGTGACCTGTGCGGTGGTGGTGAAACGCCCCGGTGAGATCCCTAGGTCAGAAGGCAAAGCGGTTCGGGTGCTGGATATGAGAGCGAAACCAATCTAAATGGATTCGAATATTCACCCTCTAACCCGAGGCAGCGTTTGCTTTTCAAATGCGTTCGGGCTGGAGGGTGAATTTAATTGGATTGGATTTGCTCCAGCTAAAGCGTTTCCAGTTCATGTTGAATCACCTTTCGCTGCCTTTCGCTTCGCTCAAACGCGAATTGTGATGTTAGCGCTTCAAGGTGAACTGGAAACGCTATAGTGCGGTCTATTGACTTTGTAATACGATTGGCTTACATATAGAGCGGAAATATACAGGATAAGCCAATGCCCAAAACCGCCCTTGTACAAGCCCGAATGGAGCCCAAGCTGAAAGCCGAGGCTGATGCCATCCTCGCCTCTCTTGGGATCAATGCGACCACTGCGATAACGCTGTTTTACAGTCAAATGGTGCGCCACCGTGGCATTCCGATTGAACTGAAAGTGCCGAATGAGGTGACGGTTGCGGCGATGGATGAGTTGCGTGATCCGTCCCGCCGCAAAAACCTCAAGAAACACAACAATCTTACGGAATTGATGGCAGACCTGAATTCTGAAGAATGAAAACCCTAAACCCAGTCAAATCGTTTCAAACGGGATTTTCGCCGGACAATGAAACGTGGATGCCCATCCGGGAAATTTGAAACGATTGTTTCAAAGGGATATTTTGACATCGTGGGAGGTGGCGTCGTGAATTGGTGGAATAACAGCATATCCGGAGATGGTTTGGGGGCTGTGTTTTCCAGTTCTCAGCCGCGTGAATGACCATGCGAGTTTTCCTGAAAATATTGTCTCTGGTGCTGTTCCTGATCTCTCTATATTTTCTGTATATTCTTGTCTTATTTTTTGAGTCGGGCGCTTATGAGGCGACCTTAGAGCACTGGAAAAGTGGTGCCCCTGATAATTTGGGGATGGGTATATTTCTTGTAACCTTGTTCGCTGGCCTGGGGTTTCTGGCAGCTTCGATTTTCGCATACAGAAAATCCCGACCTTGACTGTTCATGAGTATCTATTGAACCTGACCGATCCCATGGATGGGTAGCGGCAATCTGGATCGGTAATCCTCCGATTTAATTGAGTATTTACGTGATTTCCAAACCTTGCGTTTCAGAAACCCTTAGCCAAAATGCTTAACCTGAGTTTTCAAGGCTCCAGCCGCAGTTTCTTGAACGGAAATTTAGTCAGAGCCTTACGCAAGGCTCTCTGTGGGTTCAGACCTCAAACGCCGTCTCAAGCGGCGCTATATCTCCGATCTCGTCAGACACTTTCGCCTTGTATGGCTTGCGGTGACCGCGATACAGGATGCCGGTATTCATCCCGTCATCTGTCATGATCCGCCGCGCCGCGCGGGCCGGATCATCGGTTTCTTCAACTGCTGCCGAATGTACGGTGTTCTTCCATTCCTTTTCATCAGGCCGGAACGTCACACAGGGGCTGAGGATTTCGACAAACGAGAACCCCGGATGGTTCACCGCCTCGATCAGGGTTTGTGTGGTGGCCTTGATGTTGCCTGAAAACTCCCGCGCCACGAAATTTGCACCTGACGCCAGCGCGATCACCAGCGGATGAAAGGGCGATAGCCCCGTGCCACCCGGCGACAGCGCACTGTCCCAATCCGGTTCCGTGGTGGGTGAAGGCTGGCCTTTGGTCATGCCGTAAACCCGGTTGTCCATCACCACATAGGTCATGTCGATGTTGCGTCGGCAGGCGTGCAGGAAATGATTGCCGCCGATGGAAAACCCGTCGCCATCGCCGCTCATCACCAGCACGGTCAGATCGGGGCGTGCAACTTTCAGCCCCGCCGACAAGGCCAGCGAGCGCCCATGCACCCCGTGAAAGCCGTAACAATTGGTATAGGCCGGAATGCGCGACGAGCAGCCGATGCCCGATACCACCGCGATATCTTCAGGCGCGCGACCAAGCTGCACCAGCGCCTTGGTGATCGACAGCAGCACATGGAAATCGCCACAGCCCGGACACCAGATCGGATCAATGTCGGATTTGTAATCGCGGGCCTTGAACTGGGGCGCGTTCATTGGATGTTCCAATCTTTGATCTGTGTTGCGATTTCATCGGGGCCGATCAGGTAAGGCCCTTCCCGGTTGAGCTGCCGAAGGTCAGGCGGTAAGTCCATGAACGAGCGCGCGTGGCGATAAAACTGCCCTTCGTGGTTTTGCTCGACCAGCAGCACCTTATCGACCCCAACAAGTGCGGCCCCGACAGCGGCAACCGGAAACGGCGAGATCTGGCGCAAAGCCACAAGCCGTGTATCGATGCCGTCCGCCTTCAGCATGGCCTGCGCCTCACGCGCCGCACCCGTCATCGAGCCCCAGACAAGGATTGCAATGTCAGCGTCGCCCTCGCAAATCCCCCAGTGATCGCCAAACTCAAAGCCGTTGATCTTGTCGCGGCGCTTGTCCATCTGCTGTTTCTGGTCAGTTTGCTTGCTCGACGGTGTACCGCGCACGGAATGGGTCAGACCATCCGCAGTATATTGCCCACCCGTGGTGCCGGGAATGGCCATGGGCGAAATACCATCAGCCGTCAGGGCATAGCGCATGTAATCCGCTTCCCCCTCCTGCTTGGGTTCATAGATCCGCCGCTTGCCGATAAAGGCCATCTCGGCGGGCCGCTCGATCAGCACCCGCGCCTGGCCTATCGACTGGTCCGACAATACGATAACGGGGGTTTGCAACATTTCGGCCATATGCACCGCCCATTGGGTGGTGAACAGGCAATCAGCCACCGATAACGGGGCCACAACCACATGCGGCGCATCGCCGTGAAAGCCGTAAACCGCGATGTTCAGGTCAGACTGTTCCGATTTCGTGGCAATGCCAGTGGACGGGCCGCAGCGCATCACATCCACAACCACGATCGGCACTTCTGCCGCCGCCGCCAGCCCGAGGCTTTCCATCATCAAAGCCAGTCCCGGCCCCGAGGTGGCGGTGATCGAGGGTCGCCCACCGTAAGACGCGCCAATAATCATGTTGATCGAAGACAGCTCGTCCTCGGCCTGCACAAGTGCACCGCCAATGCTGGCCAGCGACGGGGCCAGCCATTCCAGAACCTCGGTCGCCGGGGTGATTGGATAGGCAGCGGCAAAGCGCACGCCGCCGCGCACAGCGCCCATGCCGACGGCCTCGTTCCCGGTGATAAGCCAGCGTTTTTGGGTCTGCTTGGGGGCGGCTTTCAGGGTATAAGTTTGTGCGTAGCCCGCCGCCTGCGCCATGCCTGCCAGAATACAAGTCCGTCCCGCCGCCACCACCGCCTCGCCTTTTTTCGACAACTTGTCCGTGACCACATCCATCACATTGCCCAACGTCAGGCCGATCAGTTGCGCGATCAGGCCGACCGCAATCATATTTTCGCGCCCACCGGGAATGTCCGC
>JAADIC010000186.1 GCA_013151535.1 Alphaproteobacteria bacterium
TGGACCAGGTGGTCAAGTGCACTTGCTATCTGGCCGATATCAGGGATTTTGACGCTTTTGACGAGGTTTACCGGACCTGTTTCGCGTCGCCCCTGCCGGTTCGCACCACGCTTGCAGCCGGATTGCAACATATATTGGTCGAGATTGACGCCACCGCCTGGGTTGGGGAGTAGCGATGAACGAGCCTATTGATACCATCATTACCGGCACCCGGGTATTTGACGGCACCGGGTTTCTCCCCACGGGAACGGCGCTGGGCGTCGGGGGAGGAGTGATCCGGCACATTGGCGCCGTGCCGGATGGCCTGCCCGGCGCCTGCCGCGTGATCAATGGCAACAATCTAATTTTAACTCCCGCCTTTATCGATACGCATAATCATGGCGACTATCATTGCGTTGATCCCGGCAATGATGGTGTGTCGTCCCTGGCTCAGGGGGTCGGCACGTTGATCGTGGGCAATTGCGGGTATTCATCAACCCCGCCGGGCGCGGTTCACCCGGTATTGATGCCGCAAGAGGGCGCGCATAACGCACCGCTTTATGAACATCTAAAAGAGCTTGCAGGCGGCCTGGTACTTGGGATTGGCGACCTGCTCGGCCACAATACGCTGCGCCGCCATGTCCTGGGCGAGCCGCGCGCCGCCAATGCCGCCGAGATCGAGCGCATGTGCGGCCTGCTTGACGAATTCCTGTCGGCGGGTGGAATGGGCCTGTCGGTGGGGCTTAACTATCCGGAGGCCACAGGATACAGCAAATCCGAAATGGTGGCGTTGTCCAGGGTGCTGGCGCGCCGGGGCCGCCCGCTCACCGCCCATATTGCCGATCAGGGAGCGGGAATTCTCGGCTCAATCGAGGCCGTTGCCGCCTGGGGCGATATTGCCGGCTGCCCGGTTTTGATTTCCCATATGCGACCGATATCGGATCGCTATGATCATCTGCTGGATGCTATTTTCAACATTTTTGAGACGCGTGGACAGGCCCGTTTCGACCTTTATCCTTATGCGGCGGGTTTTACGACGCTGGGCTGGCTGTTCAGCTATTTGTTCCAAACCAGCCCATCGGCAACCGGGCGCCTGCCCGCTATAGAGCTCGAAGAGGCCGTGTTTGGCGTTTGCATCGGGGGATTTGATGACGTGCGGGTTTTGGCCTCTTCTTTTCCAGACGCGAATGGCAAGAGCATCGGGGCGATAGCACGCGCATTGCAGAGGCCCGCCGGCGAGACGGCGCAGGATATTTATATCGCCGATCCAGCCACCGTTTGCCTCTATGAACGCGAAAGCCGTCCCCAGACCATCGACAGGATAATCTCGCACCCGCTGTGCCTGATCGGGTCGGATGGATATTTGTTTGGCCACAACCATGCCGGTCCGTGTCATCCGCGAAGTTACGGCGCTTTTGCTGGTTTCATTGAACGCTATGCACTTACGGGAAAGGTGGCGTGCGAGGCGGCGCTGCGCCGCATGACCAGTGAAGCGGCGGATTTCTTCTCGCTTGCGGACCGTGGCCGGATTGCGGTTGGACTGCGGGCGGACCTGGCCCTCTTCGATTGGGACAAGGTGGGGGAAAGCGCCGGGGAGGATGGCGCTTCGCGCATTGCCCACGGGGTGGACATGACCATGATTTCCGGGCGTGTCGCTTATCGGGGCGGGCACGGTGCGACCGGCCTGCGCAGCGGGTCCCGGGCCACCCCACTTGCCGATTTTACCTGACAGAGGGCGCGTGATGACGGGAATGGACGAAAACACCAGAAGCGGTCTGTTGGCGCGGTTGTTGTCCGTTCTGGGTGCATCCGGGATACCAGCACGATCAATTTTTCAACGGGAGTGAGTGTTATGAGCATGGATTTGGGTTCTATTCCGGTTGGCGTGGCTGGCCTGGGGCTGATGGGCAAAAGCATTGCTACCTGTCTGCTCGCGGCTGGCCACCCCGTTGCCGTTTATGACAGCGATCGCACACGACGTGAACAAGCTCCGGCATTGGTGGCTTCTTTCCTCAACGTTCTGGAAACCGAAGGCCTGCTTGCGGACAAACCTAAACCCGCAAAGCTTATGGAAAACCTGAGCGTTGCGGACAATATCGCCGGACTATCGGGGGCGCGGATCGTGTTCGAGGTCATCACCGAAGACGCGGCGGCTAAACGTGCCTTGTTTGAGGAACTCGAATCCGTTCTTTTAGCCGACACGATCATTGCCAGCAACACTTCGGCCATCCCGATAACCGTGCTCCAGCAGGGAATGGTCCATCCCGAACGCTTCATTGGTGTTCATTGGGCTGAACCGGCCCATCTAACCCGCTTCCTTGAGATTATCGCCGGCGCGCAGACGGACAAAAATATTGGCCCGTTCCTGTATGATCTGGCTGCCGGATGGGGCAAGGAGCCGGCGCTGGTCAGGCGCGATATCCGTGGATTTGTCGCCAATCGCATCATGTTCGCCATGATCCGCGAAGCCTTTTATCTGGTGGAGAGCGGGGTTGCGAGCATAGAAGACGTCGATCGTTCGGTGCGCAATGATGTCGGATCATGGGCGACGCTGGCCGGCCCTTTCCGCTGGATGGATTTAACCGGCATTTTGTCTTACGCCGCGGTGATGCGGGACTTGCTGCCCGAATTGAGCAATGCCGCAAAACTTCCCGAACTGATGGAACAGGTCGTCGCCTCCGGCGCCCTGGGGACGGCCAACGCCAAGGGCTTTTATCAATATACAGCACAAAGTGCGCGCGAGTGGGACGAAACCTTCCAGCGCTTCAGCCTCGACATCCGGCGTTTGCAGCACGATTATCCCGAACCTTTTGTTGACCCAGCCGCGCCGGATCCACCTTCCCGATCTGGGGATAATTAATAGCAAAGGAAGTAATCTTTGGTATTAGCTTTCATGCGATTCCCCTGCCTATCACCACAGCAAAGTTACCGTGACCAAGCCGCCTGATCGGCGCAAAATTCAAACCCCCGGAGGCATATGAAATCAATTTTTACCACTTTCGAGAAACGATCTACATTCGCAGTTGGCGCTGGTCAGAATTTTTATCGAACAAGTGGCATTTACGTGGATCAATTCCGAAAAGCCTTGTATCTCCAACGCTTGTCAATATGTCTTCCGAATTGTCTTTTGCAATTACAGGACCAGCTTCGAATTCGGAGGCGTAAATAAAACTGCTTCCGCCCAGCTGTTCAACAAAGTCAACTTCGACTTCTACAAAGCTGCCGGTCGACTTGCCGATGACAAAGTGTTCAGGACGGACACCCAATATAACAGTCTGGCCCCTTGTGATTTCTGCACTTTTTGCTTCGACGATCAGCGGTTTTCCCTTCAAACCTGCAAACTCAATTTGCGCTTTTCCCCCGGTAACGGACGAAACTTTTGCATCAAAGAAATTCATGCTCGGGGAACCGATAAATCCGGCAACAAACTTATTGCACGGATTTTTGTACACCTCCATGGGCGTGCCAAGCTGCTCTATTCGACCATTCTTCATGATGACTATTCTGTCGGCAAGTGTCATTGCTTCCACCTGATCGTGGGTAACATATACCATGGTCGCATCGAGTTTCTTATGCAGGCGCGCCAGCTCAAAGCGCATTTGAACACGTAATTCGGCGTCCAAATTTGAAAGCGGCTCATCAAAGAGAAATACTTTTGGTTCCCTGACAATCGCCCGTCCTATTGCAACTCTTTGACGTTGTCCGCCTGAAAGCTCCTTGGGCTTGCGATCAAGGAGTTCGTTCAATTGCAACACATTGGCTGCCCTGGTTACAATTTCGCGACGCTCGGACTTTGGAATACCGTCCATTCGAAGCGAAAATCCCATATTTTGCTCTACCGTCATATGAGGGTACAAAGCGTAGGATTGAAAAACCATTGCGACACCACGCTTTGGCGGCGTGACATTTTTCATCGAGACGCCGTTGATCTCTATATCGCCACCACTAAGGGGTTCCAAACCACAAATCATTCGAAGCGCTGTTGATTTGCCACAACCCGACGGACCAACAAAAACGATGAATTCGCCATCGTTAAACTCAATATCCATTCCCTTGATGACTTCAAGATTGCCAAATCTCTTCGTAACGTTCTTGAGTGACAGCTTTGCCATTTGACAGGTTCCTCCTAACTTATAAATTACTCATCTGAAGCATCCGATGCTGATTTGCAGACGAACCTTTGAAGTCCAGATTGTGACAATGGCAGGCAATAACTCTAGAGCAAAATGCGTTCAGGTAGAATCAGAACGCATGCTCTAAGTCTTTGCTTGGTCGCGTTTTCGAACCGAATAACCGGGTCCACTTATTCTGAAAACGCTCTAG
>JAADIC010000251.1:0-1669 GCA_013151535.1 Alphaproteobacteria bacterium
TTGCTGATCGACAATCCGATGAAACTTTATTGGGGGCGCTAGAAAGGCGGGCCAGCTATGGAACTTGCGGAATTTGATTGTCATACCCCGATTGAAGGGACCACCCTGTTTGACGGTAAGCAAGCCATGAAGGGCTATGCCCTGAACAAGATGTGCTATTCCTTCAACGCAGCGGAGGCGCGAACGCAGTATCTGGCCGATCCCGAGGCCTATTTCGTGCGGTTCGCCCTGAACGAGGCCCAGAAATCGGCGTGCCGCAACAAGAACGTGCTCGAGATGATTGCGGCGGGCGGCAATATCTATTATCTGGCGAAATTCGCCGGGATTTACAAGCTGTCGGTGCAGGATATCGGTGCCCAGCAAACCGGCATGAGCACGCAACAGTTCAAGGAAAAGCTGCTCAGGGCGGGGGATTAGGCGATGGCGCGTATCATTGGCGGGCTGACAAGTTCGCATATTCCGGCGGTGGGCAATGCGATTGCAAATGGCTTGCAGGATGACCCCTATTGGAAGCCGTTTTTTGATGGTTATCCGCCGATCCGCGACTGGTTGGCCAGGCATAAGCCGGATGTTGCGATCAACATCTATAACGATCACGGCTTGGGGTTTTTTCTGGACAAAATGCCGACTTTCGCCATTGGTGCGGCGCATGAATACCGCAACGAGGATGAGGGTTGGGGCATCCCGCAGCTAGATCCGTTTCCGGGCGATCCGCATCTGTCCTGGCATATTATCGAGGCTATGGTGGCGGATGAATTTGACATTACGTCCTGTCAGGAACTGGCGGTCGATCACGGTTTTGTCGTACCGATGCAACTGTTCTGGCCGGGTGCGCCGCATAACCCGGATATGCCCCGCACCGTGCCGATTTCCGCCAACACGGTGCAGCATCCGATCCCGACCCTCAATCGCGCGTTGAATTTCGGCAAGGCTTTGCGCCGCGCCATTCTGTCATATCCCGAGGATATCAAGGTGGTGATCCTTGGCACAGGTGGTTTGTCGCACCAGCTTGATGGCGCGCGCGCCGGTTTTATCAACCGCGATTTTGACGAGATGTGCATGGAAAAGATTGTGACCGACCCCGAAGCCCTGACCAAAATCAGCCGCCATGAACTGGTGCGTCAGGCCGGGGCGCAGGGCACCGAATTTCTGATGTGGATGATGATGCGCGGGGCTTTGGGCGACAAGGTTGCGCCCCTGCACCAGAACTACCACATCCCGATTTCCAACACCGGTGCAGGCACCATGCTGCTGGAATGTGTGGATTGAGAAAGCCGCGCATTCCATGTAAGTTAGCGCAATGTTTCCCATTCGCGATCACAACCCGTCAAGCCGCACGCCCTATGTCACCTATCTGCTGATCGGGGCGAATATTCTGGTCTATCTGTTGACTATTCCGGATATTTCGAGCGATGCGGCCATGATTTACCTTTATCAAAACTGGGCACTTTTTCCGGTTGATATCACCAACGGCGCCAGCCCCGTGCCGCTTGTCAGCTCAATGTTCCTGCACGCCAATTTCTGGCATATCGCCGGTAATATGCTGTTTTTATGGGTGTTTGGTGACAATATGGAAGATGCGTTCGGCCATATCGGGTTTTTGCTGTTCTATCTTGCGGCGGGGATCGGCGCGGGGTTGGTGCATGTGATGTTTCAACCCTTTTCGGAT
>JAADIC010000251.1:1721-4841 GCA_013151535.1 Alphaproteobacteria bacterium
GGCTATTTGTTGCTTTACCCCAAGGCGCGGGTTGATGTGATCTTCTTTTTCTTCGTGTTTTTCAAAATCATCCCGATCCCGGCCTGGATCACCCTTGGTGGTTGGTTTGCACTGCAGCTATTCAACGGAACCCTTGACGGAGGAAGCGGCGGCGGGGTTGCCTATTGGGCCCATGTAGGTGGTTTTGCATCGGGTCTGATCCTGACATTTCCGATCTGGTTGCGGCGCGGTAAATCCGCCAGCGGCAGGCCTGCGGGCGCAGCGAGACTGGTGAGGGTTGAGGACAGGTTTTCAAAAAGCGATGTGCCGACGATAAGGCGGCGACGGTAATGAGGCCCGTTCTTTTTCGGCTAGCGGAACTTGGGCGGGCGTTTTTCAAGGAAGGCTTGCAGGCCTTCTGCCGCATCTGGCGTGCTTTGGGCGATGGCGGCGCTCAGACTTTCGACAAACAGGCCGTCGGGTTTTGACATGTCGTTGATCCGGCTGATCGACTGGATCATCAGGTAATTAGACAAGGGCGCGTTGCGGGCGATTTTGCCGGCAAGCTCCATCGCCATTGCCTGCGCTTCACCGTCGCCAACTGTATAATGGGCCAATCCCAGCGATTGCCCCTCAGCCGCGTTATATTTTCGCCCGGTCAGCATCATTTCACACAGGCGATCCGCGCCCAGTATTTTGCCGACCCGCGCGGTTGCCCCGCCACCAACGAAAATGCCGCGACGGCCCTCGGGCAGTTGGAATATCGTTGACGGTTCGGCAATGCGCACATGGGTGGCGGTGGCCAGTTCAAGGCCGCCGCCGATCACCGCCCCGAACATGGCTGACACCACCGGCAGGCCGCCAAACTGGATGCGGTCCATCACGCCGTGCCAGTGGCGCGAGTGGTAAAGGGTTTCTTCGGCTGAACGCATCACATGCTCGGACAGATCAAGACCCGAACAGAAATGCCCGGCGGTTCCGGTCAAAACCGCAACCCGCGTGTCTTTTGGCGGCGTGCTGAAAAACCCGTCCAGTGCTGCAAGCAAGCCATCATTCATGGCGTTGCGTTTGTCGGGCCGGATCATGGTCAGAACCGCAATCGGGCCTTGGTGGTCAATTTTCAGAACAGTCTCATTGCCAGACATCTTGACCTAGCGCCCACGAATGCGTGGATCAAGCGCGTCGCGCAAGCCGTCGCCCATATAGTTGACCGACAACACCGTCAGCGAGATCGCCAGGCCGGGATAAATCACCCGCTCGGGGCTAAGGGTCATGAAATTGGTGCTGTCAAACAGCAGCCGCCCCCATGTGGGGAAATCTGACGGAAAACCAAGCCCAAGGAAGGACAGCGCACTTTCGGTGATGATGGCGTTGGCGATGCCAAGGGTGGCCGACACCATGATCGGGCTCATCACGTTGGGCAGGATATGGCGCAGGATCATCCGGTAAGGTGGTGTACCAATCGAGCGGGCTGCCAGCACGAATTCCTGTTCTTTCAGGGCCAGAACCTCGCCGCGCACGATCCGCGCCGTGTTCATCCAGCTTGTGATGCCAATGGCGAACACGATCAGGATGAATATGCCGGTTTCGGGGCCGAACAGGCCGCGCAAGCTGTCGCGAAACAGCATGACCATGACCAACAGCAAGGGCAGCAAAGGCAGGGCAAGGAACAGGTCGGTAAAGCGCATCAGCAAGCCATCGATACGCTTAAAATAACCGGCCAGTATGCCCACAAGCGTGCCAAGGAACAGCGCCAGCAACATTGCCACCACACCCACACTCAGCGAGACCTGCCCCCCGGCCAGAACTTGCGAAAATGCATCGCGCCCCAACTGATCGGTGCCCATGGGGTGGGCAAGGCTTGGCCCCTGGTTCTTGGCGCGAATGTCGATGAAATTGGCGTCAAGCGTCCACAGATAAGGGCCGATCACCACCAACAGCGTGATGAAGATAAAGAACCACATGCCAATGACGGCCCCGCGGTGGGTCTTGAACTGGGCCCAGACGTCAAACCATTGGGACCGCGGCGGTTTGATATCTTCGATCTTTGTTTGTGCGGCTATATCAGTCATAGCGGATCCTCGGATCAAGTATGCCGTACAGGATATCGGCGATAAGGTTGAAGAACACGATCAACACGGCGAAAATGAAGGTCAGGGTTTGCACCAGCGGAATATCCGCAGCTTCAATGCCGCCGATCAGCAGATGACCGAGGCCGTTCACTTTGAACACCTGCTCGGTGATAATGGCACCGCCAAACACCTGCGGAATGCCCAAAGCAATCACAGTCACCACGGGGATTAACGAGTTGCGCAGCACATGCACCAGCAGCACCACGTTTTCCGTCAGCCCCTTGGCGCGCGCGGTTCGCACATAATCCAGCCCCAGATTGTCCAGCATCGAGGCCCGCATATAGCGGCTGATCTGTGCGGCATTAAACAACCCCAGCACAAAGACCGGCATAATCATCTGGCGGATCTGAAAGCCGAAACTGGCCAGATCGGTCACTTTGTGGGTGGTGTCATAAATCGAGGGCAGCCAGAAGAAACTGTCGGTCGGCACGATGGTTGAAAAGATCACAATCAGCAGAACGCCGGTGAAAAAAGTTGGCACCGAAAAGCCGACCATGGAAATAAATGTCCCGGTCTGGTCGAACCAACTGTATTGGCGATAGGCGGAGTAAACCCCGATTGGAATGGCGATCAGCACGCCAACCACATAGGACATACCGACAACCCACAGGGTTTGTGGCATCCGCTCCAGCACCAGATCAACAACGGGTGAGCGGGTCGACCAACTGGTGACGCGCAAACGGTCGCCATCGCCGATTGTGATATCAAACATCTGCTCGATGATATTGAGCGGCTCGTTGATGAAGAACTGCACCAGCCATTTGTAATAGCGAATGTGGATCGGCTCACCCAAACCCAGCGATTGGCGGATTTGTTCGCGCACTTCGGCCGGGATTGACAGGGGCAGGTTGCCGGTCGGGTCAGACGGGGCCAGATCGAGCAGCAGGAAAATGATTAAACTGATGAACAAAAGCGTCGGGATCGTGAACAGCAATCGGCGGATTGTATAATTCAGCATGGGTGGCGCCTTTGGTCAGCAGTCTTTGAGTGGATTTGAAAGGGTCGCGGC
>JAADIC010000251.1:4857-10008 GCA_013151535.1 Alphaproteobacteria bacterium
CAAATGAATGCGGGGCCGCGATTTATCTTGGGTATCAACGCGACCAGTCAGCCGCATTCCATGTTTCGCTGTCCCATGTGTTCATGCGAACACCTTTCAGCGTGTTGGCGAAGGCCGAAACCGAACCACGGTGAACCAGTGGGATCATCGCGCCGTCACGCATCAGCAAATCGTTCATGGCTTTGGCAAGCCGTGCGCGTTCGTTGATGTCAGCCGTGCCACCCATTTCAGCGCTCAGCGCGTCATATTCAGGGTTACAATAGCGTGGCATGTTGTTGCCCAGCCAGTTGTTGGACGGGCTTGGGATTTCCGAGCATACCCAGGAACCCATATAGGCCTCGGGATCGGTACCATTGAAGTTGTTGGTGTACATTTCAATGTCCGCGAACAGCTTCTGATAGGTGTCAGGCGAAGACTGATCGCCACCAAAGAACACCGAAGCCGAGATATTTTTCAGCTCGGTTTCAACACCGATTTGCGACCACCACTGCTTAATCAGGGCTTGTGTGTCCTGACGAACGGCGTTGGTGGAGGTTTGATAGAGGATCGACAGACGCACCTTTGGCGCGAATACCGTCGGAACCTTTGGCCCAGCCAGCTTCATCCAGAATGGCATTGGCTTTTGCCATGTCCTGAACCAGACAACTGTCATTGGCTGTCGAGTTATAGATCGCAGGTGCCGGCAACACGTTACAGGTTGCTTTACCAGCTTCACCATAGCCAACTTCGGCCAGAATGTTACGATCAATCGCAAGGCTTAACGCTTCACGCACTTTGCCATCTGTCAGGAACGGGTGTGGCCCGCCTTCAACGGTGGAGCGCTTGTCGCCAAGGGCCGGATCCGGGTTGGTCAGGTTGACCATGATCCGCTCAACCGATGTGCCGAACGCGGAAACCACGGTGCCTTTACCGGCTGACGCCATCTGGGCCAGAATTGCCGGATCGATCTGAAGGTTCCAGGCGTAATCAAACTCGCCTGTTTCCAGAAGAACCGAACGCGCCGCTGCGGCTGCATCGCCACCACCTTTGAAGGTCAGGCTGGCAAAAGCCGGCTTTGACGCATCGCGGTAGTTTTGGTTGGCAACCATGGTCACAACGTCATTGGCGCGGAACTCTTTCACGGTGAAAGGGCCGGTACCAATAGGGCCAAAGTTAGCGTCCGTACATTCAGGCGCTTTTGCCCCGACGCAATCCTTGAACTGGGCCGCTTGAATGATTGGGCTTTGACCACCAACAAACGGGCCGTAAGGGAACGGCTTGGGCTTGGAGAACGTGACTTTGACCGTCAACGCATCCAAAGCCTCGACATTGCTTACATCCGAGAACTGGGCCAATTGCGCACAACCACCATCAGGTGCCATGCAGTAATTGGCGGTAAACACCACGTCTTCAGATGTAAAGTCGCTGCCATCGGACCATTTGATGCCCGGGGTGATTTTCCAGGTGATCGAGGTCAGATCCTCGGAAATGCCGCCATTGGACACGGTTGGAATAACATCCACCAGCCAAGGCACCATTGCACCATTTTCGTCATAGCGCGCCAGAGGCTCGATAATCAGGGCGGAGGCATCGATATCTTTGGTGCCGCCCGACAGGAACGGGTTCAGAATGGAAACGGCCTGCCAGTAGATGATGTTCAGATTGCCATCATCCCCCCGGCCAGCTTGCGCCGCCATCGGGGCCATGGCCACAGACAGGGCCGCCCCTATTAAAATTGACTTGAGTTTCATCGTCTTCTCCTCGTTGGTTAGCTCGTTAATCCTCAGGCGCGCGGATTGTTCCGCGTCTGTTATTATTGGTCCATCAAATGGCAGGCCACATGGCGGCCATCATCTAACTGTTTGAATTCAGGTGTTTTTAGTCTGCATATATCCATAACTTTCGGACAGCGTGTGCTGAAATTGCAGCCCTTGGGCGGGTGCGCCGGGCTTGGCACATCGCCCTCAAGAATGATCCGGTCACGGCCCGCCTCGGCGGTGGGATCAGCCTCGGGCACGGCAGAAAGCAGGGCTTCGGTATAGGGGTGTTTGGGATCGTTATAAAGCAGATCGCGCGGCGCAAGTTCGACGATCTTGCCCAGATACATCACCGCCACCCGGGTCGCCAGATGGCGCACCATGGACAGATCGTGACTGATGAACAGATAGGTCAGGCCGAGCTTTTCCTGCAAGTCTTCGAGCAGATTGACCACCTGTGCCTGAATGGACACGTCAAGTGCTGCAATTGGTTCGTCGCAGACGATGAATTTAGGGTTCAGGGCCAGGGCGCGGGCAATGCCAATGCGCTGGCGCTGGCCGCCGGAAAATTCATGCGGGAAGCGGTTGACGAAATCCCGGCTCAGCCCCACCGCGTCAAGCAATTCAAACACCCGCGCCAGCGTTTCTTTTTTCGATAGCTTGCGATGTTCGGTCAACGGTTCGGAAATGATCGCGCCCACGGTCATGCGCGGGTTCAGCGAGGCTTGCGGATCCTGAAAAATCATTTGCATTTCAGGGCGTTGACGGCGCAACGCGTCACCCTTCATGCCCGCGATTTCAACGCCGTTCAGCTTGATTGTGCCCGCCGTGACATCATAAAGCCGCAGGATCGCCCGCCCGGCCGAGGATTTGCCGCAACCGCTTTCGCCAACCAGCCCAAGGGTCTCGCCCTCGAAAATCTCGAAACTGATATCGTCAACCGCTTTGACCTCGCCCACCTGACGGCGCAGAATGCCCTTGTAGATCGGGAAATACATTTTCAGACCCTGCACTCGCAGGATCGGTTCTTGCAGGGCACCATCAGCCATCACGCGGCCCTCCGGTTTTCACATCCCAGAAACAGGCGACATCATGGCCCTTTTGCGGTTGATACAGCGCCGGATTTTCACGCGCGCAGCGATCAAACGCCAAGCTGCAACGTTCGCGGAACGAACAGCTTGTCGGCTGTTCGGGAATGGCGGGGGGTTGGCCCTCGATGGTTTTCAGCCGTTCGCTGCGTTTGCCGGTAACGCTGGGTAAAGTTTCAAGTAGCGCCCGCGTATAGGGGTGTTGCGGGTCGGCAAACAAGTCCTTGACCTTGGCCTGCTCTACAACCTGCCCACCATACATCACCATCACCCGATCAGCGATGCCGGCAATCACCCCCAGATCGTGGGTGATCCAGATAATCGCCATGCCAAGTTTCAGGCGCAGCTCTTTCACCAGCTCCAGAATTTGCGCCTGAATGGTCACGTCCAGCGCGGTTGTCGGCTCATCCGCGATCAGCACTTTCGGGTCACACGACAGCGCAATCGCGATCATAACCCGCTGGCGCATACCGCCGGAAAACTGGTGTGGAAAATCCCGTAGGCGGGCATCCGCCTCAGGAATTCCGACCAGCTCCAGCAATTCCGCCGCCCGCGCCCGCGCTTGCTTTTTGTTCATGCCCATATGCTTGCGCAGGGGCTCCATAATTTGAAAGCCAACCGTGAAAACCGGGTTGAGCGAGGTCATGGGATCCTGAAACACAAACCCGATGCGGCTGCCGCGCACATCGCGCAGTTCATCGTCAGTCATCTTCAGAATATCGACACCGTCAAACAAAACCTGACCGCCGCGAATTTCCGCCGGTGGCATCGGCAAAAGCCCGATAAGCGACATCATGGTGACGGATTTGCCCGAGCCACTTTCACCGACCACACCCAGCAATTCACCCGGTGCCAGCTCAAAGCTGACCGCGTTCACGGCATGCACTTCGCCGCCACGGGTGGTGAAAACGGTCTTGAGATCCGATACTTCCAGTATCGGCGCAGCCCCATCGGGCATAGGCAGCCTCCCCAGTCCTCGGTCGCCGGTTGGTGGTGCAGTCCACCCCAGCGACAATTTGTTGGGCACATGGTAAGCACGAAACCCGACACGCGGCAACATGGTTTTTCCATTTGGTCGACTTTTCGTTGGGGCAGTTTCAGGTGTCGGTTGTATGCTTGACGGCGTGCGCGCGCTGGCCCAATCTGCAACCGGTTACATACTTGTTACAAAGGGAGATCGGTGATGGCGATGGTGCTCAGCCCACGGGAAATGCTGGATAGGCTGGTGTCGTTTCCCAGCGTTTCAAACGTCAGCAATCTGCCGATCATCGGTTTTATCGAGGAATATCTGGCCAGCCACGGCGTCGAATCACATCGCGTTTATGATGAGACCGGTGAAAAGGCGAACCTTTACGCCAATATCGGCCCCAAGGTTGATGGCGGTGTGGTTTTGTCGGGCCATACCGATGTTGTGCCGGTGGTTGGGCAGGATTGGGATACCGACCCGTTCACGGTGGTTGAAAAAAACGGTAAACTGTACGGGCGCGGCACTTGTGACATGAAGGGGTTTGACGCGCTGGCGCTGGCGCATGTGCCGGATATGCTGAAGGCCGGGCTGAAAAAGCCGATCCAGATTGCCATGTCCTATGACGAAGAGGTCGGCTGCCTTGGCGCGCCGTTCATGATTGACGAGATGCGTAAACACATGCCCAGGGCGGCGGCGGTGATCGTGGGTGAGCCTTCGATGATGAAAGTTGTCACCGGCCATAAAGGCGCTGTGGGCATGAGCACCGATGTGCATGGATTTGAGATCCATTCCAGCCTGATGCATGAAGGTGTCTCGGCGGTGATGACCGCTGCGCGCCTGATCGAATGGCTGCGATTACGGTTTGAGGAAAATCTGGCGGGCACCCCGAACGCCACCGACGCGCCGTTCACACCGCCTTTTACAACGCTGCATGTCGGTGTTGTGCAGGGCGGCACGGCGGGCAATATCACCGCCAAGGATTGCAGCTTTGTCACCGATATCCGCTGCCCGCCGTCGCAAAATCCGATGGACTGGCTGGCGCGCTATATGGTGTTTGTGGCCAAGGTCGAGGCGGAAATTCAGGCAATCCGCCCCGAAGCCAAAATCGTCGTGACCCCGCGCATGGCCAATCCGGCCCTTCGCCCCGAAACCGATGGCGTGGCCGAGGCCTTGGTGCGCAGCCTGACAGGGGATAACGGACAACATGTGGTGTCTTACGGCACTGAAGCCGGGCAGTTTCAGGAGCGGGATTATTCCACTGTGGTCTGTGGGCCGGGTTCAATCGAGCAGGCGCATCAACCCAACGAATTTATCTCGGTTCAGCAATACGAGGCCGGGGCGGCGTTTATGAAGCGGTTGA
>JAADIC010000154.1:0-4243 GCA_013151535.1 Alphaproteobacteria bacterium
GACAGCCAAGACCGGCTTGAAATGTCGCTCGACAGCCTCGTGCCGGACAATCCGAACCAGCCTTACGACATGCAGGAACTGGTCGCCAAAATCGCCGATGAGGGCGATTTCTATGAAACCCAGGCCGATTTCGCCGGTAACATTCTGACCGGCTTCATCCGCATGGAAGGCGCGACTGTGGGCGTGGTGGCGAACCAGCCGATGGTGCTGGCGGGGTGCCTTGATATTGATGCGTCGCGCAAGGCGGCGCGCTTCGTGCGGTTCTGCGACGCCTTTGAAATCCCGATCCTGACGCTGGTTGATGTGCCGGGATTCTTACCGGGCACCGGGCAGGAATTTGGCGGCGTCATCAAGCACGGCGCCAAGCTGCTGTTCGCTTACGGCGAGGCGACGGTGCCCAAGGTCACGGTCATCACCCGCAAGGCCTATGGCGGGGCGTATGACGTCATGGCCTCCAAACACCTGCGCGGTGATTTCAATTACGCATGGCCCACCGCCCAAATCGCGGTGATGGGGGCCAAGGGCGCGGTAGAAATCCTCTATCGCGGTGATCTGGGGGATGCCGACAAAATCGCGGCGCATACGGCAGAGTACGAGGCACGGTTCGCCAACCCGTTCGTGGCGGCGGAAAAGGGGTTTATCGACGACGTCATCACGCCCCATTCGACAAGAAAGCGGGTGGCGCGGGCGTTTGCGGCACTCAGGAACAAGAGCCTGAGCAATCCGTGGAAGAAACACGATAATATACCGCTTTAGGAGCCACTTATGGGCTTGCAGAACCACATTTGCCGCAAGAGCACGCAGCGAAGCTGCGTATGCCCGACCCCTGTGGGGGGTCTGGGTCGGGCATTTTGGAACGCTGAATTCGTGGTGGTCCGTAATTGGAGGCGCGCATGACCATAGTGCAAAAGAGGGGCAGGGCTGAAATGATGAGTGTTTTACCAGAGACACGGTCGCAGGGTTACGCGGACCATATTGTCGCGCCGACTTGCGGGGCGCGGGGTGCGGGGTTATCTCGGGGGCATGAAAAAACCCCGCTTGCCAAAACTCCCCAAACTCGTGCGCTTTCTGGCGCTGCATATGTTCTGGGGCTTCACCTTTGGCAGTATGTTCGTGTTCGGCCTGATCTGGACCGACTTTCTGGGCGTCGGCACCATGCTGGCCAAGGACAGCTCGGGGCTGGCGACGTTCCTGTTGTTCTTTCAGTCAAGCCTGACCTTTGGCGGTGTCGCCATGGGCGTGGCGGTGATGAATTTGGCCGAGGACGAGGATTAGAGCGAAGCCTCCCTGAACGGGGGCGGGTCTGATGCAAAGCCTGTTCCTGATCCTAGCCGCCCTGATTTCCGCCTTTGGCTTTTACATCCACGTGGTGCGCGGCAATAGGTTGATCGTCGCGCCGATGCTGAAAACCGATCTGCATCATGTCTCCAAACACACGCTCAAATTCTCGTGGGATTGGGGGGCGGTGACCATGGTGGTGCTGACGCTGTCCTATCTGGCCCCCTTATGGCGCGCGGATTTCATGGCGCTGGCGATGATGGCGACGCTTTACGGTTACGCCCTTGGTGCGCTGTCGTTCCTGACCATGCGCCGAGAAGGCTTCCGCGTCGGTCAAATGCCGCAATGGCTGGCATTCTGGGCGGCCTCGTTGTCAGGTTTGATCGCTTGGGGGCTGTTATGAAGGCTCTGGCAGTACTCTTGATGCTGGCGCTGCCCGCGCAGGCAGCCGAAAAGCTGGCCGTGCCGACGGGGCAGCTCATACTGCCTTACGAGGCGCTGTGGGAGGATCATCCCGAAAGCGGCGAGGTCTGGCTGGTGCTGCGTTTCCTCGCGCCGGAAATTGCCAAGGCCAAGGGCAAGATCAGTTATGACGACGCCACGCCCGATATCGACTTTCTGTGCGAGAATGTCGGCCTGCCACTGGTGGAAAGCACCGGTGGCGGGGTTGACCAGATCATCGTCACCCTGCTGGACGCGCCCCTTGCGCGCGGTGAGCGGGACAAAAAAGTGACCCGATATATGAATGCTTATCGGGTGGATCAAGGTGTATGTGAATGGGAGGGGTTGTAGAATGAAACTGAAATGCAACACTAAACCCAGTAGCCCCTTGGCCCTGCCGCAGGCCGGGCCGCGCCTGACCTTCCCCCCAGGAAGGCGCTTTGCGAGGTTTCAAAACAGTCGAGCGTATCGGATTGCCGGGCGCGCGTGGCAGATGAATGCCGTTGCGACGCCTTCCCAAGGTCAGGCGCGTCCCTTTGCGTCAGACAACAAGAATATTCCACAAACGCAAAACAAGGCGAATTAACCCATGGCCGCAAAAGAACGCACCCACGGGCGCGAAGACATGCTGAAACACCGGGGCTTTCCCGGGCGATTGCCAAGCTCGGACTTCCAGTTCACCGTCAGGCGCGCCAACCCCAAGGGTGTGACCCCGATTGAAGCGCGCCCGCGCTATGCCGATCGTCGCGCTGCCGATCGTCGTGCTGATGAGGGCTTCATGGCCGCCCTGTGGGAATATTTCGGTGAAGAATCATTCCCGCGCGGCAATCTGGATGCCGGCCGCCTTAGCTGGCTTTTTGGCCGCGAAGTGGTTCCAGCCGAGCCTGATTTCGACAATGCCAGCTATGACGCCCTGCTAAAAATTGACGTCGGGCGGGCGATGGCGTCATTTCCAGAGGTGTTTTCGGAGTTTTCGGCGTGATTCTGCTCATGCTTTCCAAGGTTTGGCAGATTTGCGCCGAAACCCAGGCCCTTGTTAAAAAGGCGTTTGGCGGATCGGGCAACTGCGCCTATGTTGAGGATGCGGCAGGGATGAATGTTAGCTCTCTGCTTGAAGTTTACACTGAATATACCCTTCCCCTCCTTTCTGGGCCCGGTCACCACATGACCGGGCCTTTTTTCTGCGCGCCGCCGATTTGGCGGCAAATCCCCCCATCTCCATCAGTCAGATCGCGGCCCGGTTTGGGCCTGCGCACCCATAAGGACGCCGTGTAATGTTCAAGAAAATCCTGATCGCCAATCGCGGTGAAATCGCTTGTCGGGTGATGAAAACCGCCAGGAAAATGGGTATTGCCACGGTCGCGGTCTATTCGGACGCTGACAAAAACGCCCTGCATGTGCAGATGGCGGACGAGGCGGTGCATATTGGCCCCTCGCCAGCGGCACAAAGTTACATCGTGATTGATAAGATCATGGCGGTGATCAAAGAAACCGGGGCCGAGGCGGTACATCCCGGTTACGGTTTCCTGTCGGAAAACCGCCTGTTCGCCGAGGCTTTGGAGGCTGCTGGCGTCGCCTTTATCGGCCCACCCGCTGGCGCGATTGAAAGCATGGGCGATAAGATCACCAGTAAGAAGCTGGCGCAGGAGGCCGGGGTTTCCACTGTGCCCGGTCATATGGGGCTGATCGAGGACGCGGATGAAGCGGTGAAGATCAGTAACGAAGTTGGTTATCCGGTGATGTTGAAAGCCAGCGCTGGCGGTGGTGGCAAGGGCATGCGCATCGCGTGGAATGATGCCGAGGCGCGCGAGGGGTTTCAAAGCTCCAAGAACGAGGCCGCCGCCAGCTTTGGCGATGATCGGATTTTCATCGAAAAGTTCATCACCCAGCCGCGCCATATCGAAATTCAGGTGCTGGGTGACAAACACGGCAACATCATCTATCTGAACGAACGTGAATGCTCGATCCAGCGACGGCAGCAGAAGGTGATCGAGGAGGCTCCAAGCCCTTTTCTGACGCCTGAAACTCGCCAAGCCATGGGCGAGCAATCCTGCGCGCTGGCAGCGGCGGTTGATTATTGCAGTGCTGGAACGGTGGAGTTCATCGTCGATGGCGACCAGAATTTCTACTTTCTGGAAATGAACACGCGGCTGCAAGTGGAACACCCCGTGACCGAGCTGATTACCGGCATCGATCTGGTCGAACAGATGATCCGCGTGGCTTATGGCGAAAAGCTGTCGATCAGGCAGAAAGATATCGGCATCAACGGCTGGGCTATGGAAAGCCGGCTTTATGCCGAAGACCCTTACCGTGGCTTCCTGCCCTCGATCGGTCGTTTGACCCGCTATCGCCCACCTGCCGAGGAAGTGACCGATACAAGCGTCGTGCGCAATGATACCGGCGTTTACGAGGGTGGCGAAATCTCGATGTTTTACGACCCGATGATTGCCAAGCTGTGTTCCTGGGGGCCGGATCGGGCCGCTGCGATTGAGGTGATGCGCAATGCACTTGATGAATTCGAGGT
>JAADIC010000154.1:4288-4834 GCA_013151535.1 Alphaproteobacteria bacterium
GCGCTTTGCCTCGGGCAACATCACCACCGCCTTTATCGAGGAAGAATATCCCGACGGCTTTCTGGGCGCGACGCTGTCCGAGGATGAATTGCGCCGCTTGGCCGCCTCGGCCGCCGCCATGTTCCGGGTGCAGGAAATCCGTGACGCGCGTATTTCCGGCACCATGGACAATCACGAACGCGAGGTCGGCTCTGACTGGGTGATCTCGCTTGGCGGCATGGATTTCGCGGTGACGATTGACGCGGATCGGCAAGGGGCCGACGTGCAGTTCGCCGATGGCGTCACCCACCGCGTGACCTCCGACTGGGTTCCCGGTGTCGCTTTGGCGGTGATGGATGTGGATGGCGCGAGACTGGTCGCCAAGGTCGAACGCCGCCCCAGCGGTTACCGTATGCGCCATCGGGGTGCTGATCTCAACGTGCTGGTACGAAGCCCCCGCCTGTTTGAGCTGGCCAAACACATGATCGAAAAAACCCCGCCTGACACCAGCAAACTGTTGCTCTGCCCGATGCCGGGGCTAGTGGTGTCTGTGGTGGTTGAAGTCGG
>JAADIC010000237.1 GCA_013151535.1 Alphaproteobacteria bacterium
TCAACCCCGGGCAGGGTTATATCAGGGTCGCCATGGTGGCCGAACAACAAGAAATGCAGCGCGGATTACAGGCAATCCGCGACTGTATCTACTAACGAGAGCAGGGTTTTATGGCGTATCAGACCAGACATCGCGATCCATTGCTGGAAAGTCACATTCAGGCGGCGGTGCAAAAACGCGGCAAGGAATTGCTGGGGTTGGTGATGCTGGCGATTGGGGTTGGCGTGGTGTTGATGCTGGCCAGCTATTCGCCTGACGATCCAAGCTGGTTAAGCGCCAATGATGATCCCGTGCAGAACCTGCTTGGTAAGTTTGGTGCCTCTCTGGCCAGCCCGCTTTTCGTCACCATTGGCTGGGCAAGCTGGGGCATTGCAATTGTGGCGCTGGCATGGGGCCTGCGGTTTTTCCTGCATGTGGGCGACGAGCGGTTCTTTAGCCGTATCATATTCTCGCCCATCGCTATCGGGATTGCGGCGATTTTCGCCTCGACTCACGCGCCGGTCGCGGGCTGGGGCCATGCGTTCGGGATCGGAGGGCTGGGTGGCGATACGGCGCTGGCGGCGCTGCTGGCGATCTCACCGTTCGAGTTGTCGTTCGCGGTCAAGCTGTTAAGCGCTTTATCGGCCATTGTGCTGGTGGTTTTCGGCGCGTTTGTGCTGGGTTTCAGCCGTTATGAACTGCGCCGTGTCGGGCGGTTTTTGATCTACGGGGTTGTGCTGAGCTATGCCTCGCTGGTGTCGCTGTTGGGCTTTGCGGGTGGTGCGGCGGCGCGGCTGGCGACGCGGCGTCGTTCAAAGCGCGGCGATGATGAAGATATCGCGCCAGTCACGCCGGGCAAAAGCGCACCAGATAAAGCGCCGCTTCAGAGTGCTCCAATTGCAGTGCCAAGCCGCGGATTTGTCCGCCGGCAACCGATGTTCACGGCGACCGAGCCTGAACTTGTCAGCCCCACAGGCCCGCAGGCCGAAGTGATGGAACCCGCGCCGGATCGTATCCGTTCGCGCATTGCCGATGTAATCCGCAACCGTAAGTCGGCAAAAGCGGTGCAGCCCGATCATCAAGTTGAACCGCCGGTGGAAATGGACGAGGTCGAGGTGTTCGATAACCGCCCCGCACCTTTGGTTGCTGATCGCGCGTCTTTTGTGCCGCCAACGCCCGAGGCCAGGGCGGTGGTGCAGCACCGCACAAGTCGCGCGCTGAAAACCAGCAAGAGGGCCGAGGCCGAGGCCCAGCCCAAGCTGGCGTTTGAGGACTTGCACGAAGATTACGAATGCCCGCCGCTCAACCTGTTGTCCAATCCGGTCGAGATCGTGCGCCATCACCTTTCTGATGCGGCACTGGAAGAAAACGCGCGGATGCTGGAAAATGTGCTGGATGATTACGGCGTGAAGGGTGAGATCGTATCGGTTTCCCCCGGCCCCGTTGTCACCATGTATGAACTGGAACCGGCACCGGGCCTGAAGGCCAGCCGGGTGATCGGGCTGGCGGATGATATCGCGCGTTCGATGTCGGCGCTGGCGGCGCGGGTTTCGACGGTTCCGGGGCGCTCGATCATCGGGATCGAGCTGCCAAATGTGCACCGCGAAAAGGTGCTGTTGCGCGAGATTCTGTCGGCGCGGGATTTTGGCGACAGCAACCAGAACCTGCCACTGGCGCTGGGCAAGAATATCGCCGGTGATCCGGTGGTCGCCAATCTGGCCAAGATGCCGCACTTGCTGATCGCCGGGACCACCGGATCGGGCAAATCCGTGGCCATCAACACCATGATCCTAAGCCTGCTTTACAAGCTACGCCCCGATGAATGCCGGATGATTATGATTGATCCCAAAATGCTGGAACTCAGCGTTTATGACGGTATTCCGCATCTGCTTAGCCCGGTTGTTACCGATCCGAAAAAGGCGGTCGTGGCGCTGAAATGGGTCGTCGGCGAGATGGAAGACCGCTATCGCAAAATGTCCAAAATGGGCGTGCGCAACATTGATGGTTATAACAGCCGGGTCAAAGATGCGCTGACCAAAGGCGAGAATTTCAGCCGCACCGTGCAAACCGGCTTTGACGACGCCACCGGCGAGCCGGTGTTTGAAACCGAGGAAACGACGCCGGAAAAGATGCCGTTCATCGTGGTCGTGGTCGATGAAATGGCCGATCTGATGATGGTGGCGGGCAAGGAAATCGAAGCCTGTATTCAACGGCTTGCGCAGATGGCGCGGGCCAGTGGTATTCATTTGATTATGGCGACACAGCGACCATCAGTCGATGTGATTACCGGTACGATCAAGGCGAATTTTCCGACCCGGATTTCGTTTCAGGTGACCAGCAAAATCGACAGCCGCACCATTCTGGGCGAAATGGGGGCCGAGCAATTGCTGGGCATGGGCGACATGCTCTATATGGCCGGTGGCGGCAAGATCACGCGGGTGCATGGGCCGTTTGTTTCTGACGAAGAGGTCGAGGAAATCGTCAACCATCTGAAATCCTACGGCGCGCCGGAATATGTTTCGGGTGTGGTTGACGGGCCGGAAGATGGCAAGGAAAGCGAGATTGATCTGGTGCTGGGCCTTGGCAATGGCAGCGAAACCGAAAATGCGCTTTACGACCAGGCCGTGGCAATTGTGCTGCGCGACCGGAAATGTTCGACCTCCTATATCCAGCGCAAACTGGCGATCGGCTATAACAAGGCGGCGCGTCTGGTCGAGCAGATGGAGGATAGCGGGCTGGTCTCACCGGCAAACCATGTCGGCAAACGCGAAATTCTGGTGCCGGAGTCGCAATAATCCGCTGCCTGAACGCGCCACCCCTGTCTATTAACCTTCTTGGCCCTATATTGAACGCATGAACCTTCGAAACCTTCTTTTCGCGCCGTTATTGGCTGTGACTCTTGCCCTGCCCGCAGCCGGGGCAGAGATCATTCCAATCTCGGAAATCTCGACCTTTCTGAACCAGCTTAAAACCGCCAAGGGGCGGTTCACCCAGATCAATCCTGATGGCACGGTTTCGACCGGCTCGCTTTATATCAAACGGCCCGGGCGGATGCGGTTTGATTACGATCAGCCAGATCCCGCTTTGGTGATTGCCGGTGGCGGGACGGTGGCGATTTTTGATCGCAAATCAAACGAACCACCACAGCAATTCCCGCTGAAACGCACGCCGCTTTCGGTGATTCTGGCGCGCAATGTCGATCTGAACACCGCCAATATGATTACCGACCACCGCGCCGATGATCTGACCACGACAATCACCGCGCAAGACCCGGAAAACCCCGAAATCGGTTCTATCGAACTGGTGTTTACCGAGGGTCCTGTCGAGCTACGCCAGTGGGTCATTACCGATCAGGACAACAATAAAACCACGGTTATTCTGGGCGATATGGAGTTTGGCGTGCCGCTACAGGCCTCGCTATTCTCGGTGCCGCTCGAGATCGAAAAACTGAAAATCAACCGTTAAGAGCCGCACGCAGACAGTTGTTCGCTATAGGATTTTGAACGGTTCTCAACCTCGTTTGCAATCCTTATCAACCAGCGTTTGCGTTTATACGTCCCGCGCCGATAGCCGGAATGGCCATCGTGATAGGCCAGATATTGTTTGCGCGCGCTGGTTTTCGGAATGTTGAGCTTTTGCGTTGATTGGTCAAAATACCAGCCCATGAAATCGGCAGAATCGGCGAAATCATCGCGCTTGGCGTTGCTATTTCCAGTTTCGCGCTTGTACCATTTCCAGGTGCTGTCGATGGCTTGCGAATAACCGTAAGCCGAGGAATCCCGACCCATGGGAATGACGCCGAGTTTATAGGATAAAGGCGTGCGCGCCTGCCCTTTGAACTTGCTTTCCTGATAGATCACCGCCATTTGCACAGCCACCGGCACGCCCCATTTCTCTTGCGCGCTTTCCATCGCTTTGTACCATTTCGGCCGCTCGACCTTGATCGAACAGGCGTCATTGATGTTGCTAGGCGGCGGCTGCACAGCAGAGCCGCAGGCGGCGAGGAACAAGAGCAACGATATGGAAAAGCGTGGTTTCATTGGCGGGGCCTGTCCCTTGGTTTTTCCCAACGTAGAGCATTTTGTTTCAACTTTGTATAGATTTGTCGATTGAAAATTACTGGCTTGTCAGGGAAGAATTTTCTCGAAAATTCTTGGGTCGAAAATTTTTCGGTAAAAATTTTCCTGCCATAGCTCTGGATCAGATTTTGAGGGCGGCGCGGATTTCCGCCTCCAGCCGTTCCAGAAATCTTGAAC
>JAADIC010000092.1 GCA_013151535.1 Alphaproteobacteria bacterium
GGGTAAACCTGTGGCGTTGGACGGTATCAACACGCTGGCGGACTCGCTTGGTGCGCCAAGCACAATGCCGTTTTCCTACCGCGTTTGCCGTGCATATGTGGACGAGATTGTCACCGTCACCGACGATCAGATATGCGCCGGTGTTGTGATCTATCAACAGGAGGCGAAACTGGCTGTGGAGCCTGCGGCGGGCGCGGCTTTGGCCGCCGTGTTCGGCCCGTTGCGGGCAAGACTGCAAGGCAAGCGCATTGGTGTTGTGGTTTGCGGTGCCAATATTGATGCCAGCAGTTTTGCGGCAATCCTGGCGCGCGGCAAGGATGCGGTTTCCGATCTTTTGACCCGCTGATCTTGATGTGAATCAAGGCCATCGCGGCGGGTGTGCGGCACTCTGGACTCAACGGAAATCACAGGAGGAACCGATGTCCAAGACCCCGCATGAACTACCCGAAGAATTCCCCGCCCGAACACGCCGAAAGAATGCAGCTTCTCAAGCGCGAAGACGCGCATTTTGCCAGATTGTTTGACGAGTACCACGAGGTCAATCGCGCCATTTACCAATCCGAAACCAATGTGGCACCGACCGACGATTTCAACGAGGTCGAGATGCGCAAAAAGCGTATGGGCCTGAAGGACGAGTTGTGGGGATTGCTGTCCGCCCCTGACACTTAACGCCAGTCATCCAGCACAAAGGCCCGGGTATTGTTGAAGCCGGGATTGTTGTTGTGGTGCATGGCGAGGCCCTGAAAATCGGTGCGGAAACCGGCATCGGTCAAGGTTTCAAAACAGGTTTTGCGGGCAAGGTTTGTGGCTGTAATTATGGTTTTTGCACCTTGGTGTGCGGCCCAGTCTTCAACGGCGCATAGCAGGTTACACAGCGCTTCAGGCTGGGCGGTTGCGGGTGAAATTGCAGCAAATTTGATGTAAGCCCGATCAGTCCCTGCCTCGGTTCCCGCACCGGTATGGCAGACGGCAAAACCCTCCAGACTATTGTTTTGGTACAGAAAAATCGTCTCACCAAGCGACTGGTCCAGAACCGCGCCAATCTCGCAACCGGGATCAAGCCCCTGATAGATTTCGCCACATAAAGCACGACACGCCGTCATTGCGGCGGCCTGTGCATCGGTGGTCAGGCTGGAAAACAGACGATATTCGGGCAGGGTTTCGCGCCCGATAACCCTTTTGCTCAGGATCGCGGTCAGGAACCGAGGCCAAAAGCCAAACTTGCGGTAAAGCGCGATATGTTTGGGGCTGTCGGCAAAGGTGTAAAGCCCGATCAGGCGCAATTCGCGCGCGCGCAGCATCTCCATGCTCGGCACCAGCAGCTTTTGCGCGATCCACTTGCCCCAATGGTCGGGATCAATGGTCAGGGGGCCGAAAAACCCGAAGCTGCCCCAGAAAGTGACAAAGTTCGAGCCGACGATTTGCCCGTTGAGTTCCGCCACCAGTGCGCGGGCGGGATCGCGGTGAAAACGGGTTTTAACCATGCCGCTGTCGGGTTGATATTCTTGCGGGTTTTCCATGCCCATCTGGGTGCCAAAAGCCCGTTGAAACACGGCGTGGGCTGGCGCAACATCACGCGCCTGCATGGGCCGAATGACAACTTCACCCATGGCTTACCCAATCCCGTAAGGCAGCACACCGCGCCGGTTATGATCGACGGTAATCGGTTTTTGCATTGGTGGCACCGAGCGTTGGTGGCAGGTTTCCCGCTCACAAATACGGCAAGAAATACCAATAGGTTCAAAGGCCTGGCCGTTATCCACGTCCATATCATCGCCGTAGACCAAGGCCCCCGCGTGCTGGATTTCACAGCCCAGCCCGATCGCAAAGCGGCGGCGCGGGGCCCGAAACGAGCCGCCGGATTTGCTCACATCGCGCGCCAGACAGAAATACCGCACCCCGTCCGGTGTTTCCGCCAATTGCCGCAAAAACCGGCCCGGGGTTTCAAACGCCTGATGCACGTTCCACAACGGACAAGCCCCACCAAAACGGGCGAATTGCAGCCGTGTGGCCGAATGGCGTTTGGTGATGGTGCCAGCCTGATCGACCCGCACGAAAAAGAACGGTATGCCCTTGGCCCCGGGCCGTTGCAAGGTCGACAAGCGATGCGCGACTTGTTCCAGCGAGGCCCCGAAGCGCTCGCTCAATTGTTCCAGATCGTGGCGGGTAAGCTGGGCGTGGTTGAGAAAAGCGCGGTAGGGCAGGATCGCGGCCCCGGCAAAATAATTCGCCAGCCCGATCTTGCAGATATCGCGCGCCTGCTCCGACTGGAACCGGGCCAGATCAAGCGTGGCCTCCAGCAAGTCGTTCTGCTCGATCAGGGCGCATTGGTGGATCATCTGGAACAGTTGCGTCGCGGGATCAACCCGGCTTGAAATCGACAGGATACGCGCCGCGCTGTCAAAATCGCGCAATCCGGTGGCCAGACTAAGCTCAACCGTGATCCCCATGCGCCCCAGATGGCTTGCCACCGCCTCAAGCCCCGCGCCGCATTCAAGCCCCAGTTGTTCAGAAAACCGTTCGGCGGCGCGATCCACCGCGTCAATATAGTTATCGCAATAATGAAAGAAATCGCGCACCTCTTCCCACGGGGATTGGGCGCTGGGCGTGTCATCGCGCCCTAGCATTTCATCCAGCGCTGCCAACCGCTCGTGGCTTTGTTTATACGCCCGGTGCAATTCCAGAAACGCCCGCGCCAGCGTCGGCGCATTGGAGGCCGTCAGGCGCAGATCAGCCAAAGGCGGCGCGTCATTAAACACCGGGTCCGCCAGCGCCTCGCGCATATCGGTGACCATGCGTTCGGCGTCACCTGTTGAAAGCTCGGTCACGTCAAAGCCAAACTCCTGCGCCAGCGCCAGCACCACGCCGGTGCTGACCGGGCGGCGGTTGTTTTCCATCTGGTTGAGATAGGGCAGGGACACATCGAGCTTACTGGCGAAATCCTTTTGCGTCAGCCCAAGGCGCGTGCGCACCTCGCGCAGCTTGACACCGGCATAAAGTTTCTGGGTTGCCATGTATCCCCGCTTATTTGCAACTTTGCTGGTATGATTCTAGATGTTGCGAAGTTGCAAAGCAAGGCAGCTCAATGATGCTCGGTTTCGTTCAGCGGCCCGGCCTGCCGCGCCACGCGCATGATATAAAGCACCGTGAACACCGCCAGAACCGAGGTCAGGATCATCAGCGCCAACAGCCGGAACGGCCCTGATCCCGGCGTCAGGATCACCCCCGTCAATGCCGCCAACGAGGCCCCGCCCAGCAGCATGATCGAACCGCCAAGCCCCGAGGCACTGCCCGCCAGTTGCGGACGCACCGATAGCATACCGGCATTGGCGTTGGGCAGCACCATGCCGTTACCGATCCCGACCGCGAACATGAAGCCGAAAAACGCCAGTGGATGTGTCGCCCCGGCCGCGATCACCAGCGTCGATAAAACCAGCCCGCCCAGCGTGGCAAACGATCCATACAGCATCATCCGGTTGATCCCGAACCGGGTGGAATAGCGCCCCGACAGGAAATTCCCCGCCACATAGCCAAGTGAAACGATGCCGAAATAGATGCCAAGCCCGGACGAGCTTAGCCCGAAATAAGTGGTGCCGATAAACGGTGCGCCGCCCAGAAAGGCAAAGAACGAGCCCGATGCAAACGCCGCCGTCAGCGCATAACCCCAGAACCGGCGCGAGCGGAACAGCTCGGGGTAATCGCGTGCCTGCGCCATCAGGCTGGGCGAGCGGTGGATATTGGTTTCCCCGAGATCGAAATAGATCAAGCCGCCGATCAGCGCGCCAAGGATCAGCAGCATGCTGAAATTGGCCTGCCAGCCGAACAGCTCGTCTAAAATACCGCCAAGGGCGGGGGCGGCCATCGGCACCAGCGCCATGCCCATTGTGACATATCCGATCATGCTGGCGGCTTTGTCCATCGGGACGATGTCGCGGATAATGGCGCGTGACAGCACAATGCCGGTGGCGATGCCGGTCTGGATCATGCGAAAGATCAGGAAGGTGGTGACGTCTTTGGCCAGCAGACAGCCGATGGTCGCCAGCATGAAAACAACCAGCCCGATCAGGATCACGGGCCTGCGGCCATAACGATCCGACGCGGGGCCGATAATCACCTGCAAAACCCCCGTCACCCCCAGATATAGCGACACCGAAAGCTGCATCAGCGCGTAATCGGTTTTGAAATAGGCCGCCATGTTGGGCAGGGACGGCAAAAAGATGTTCATCGACAATGCCGACAATCCGGCCAGCAAAACCAGTGTCATGACATGGGGCGGGGTGGTTCGATCAAGGAACTTTGACTTGGGCAATTCGGACATCCTCCAGACCTATGCGCGCTATCAGGGGATGTCCATTGCGTTTAAGATAATAATCACTGTCAACTATATTTTCAGCGGTGTCAGGCCATCCCGGGCCAGGTATCCGTCAGGCGATACCCGTCAGGCCACGGATCATCGGGATCGCGCATGATCTGGTGCATGCCGGTGATCCACGCCCGCCCCCTGATCGTCGGAATGATCGCGCCGCGCCCGCCAATCGTCGTGGTGGCCTTGACGCTACACTCAAACCCCGCCGATGATCGAGCGGCCCTGATAGGCCTCGCCCACCGCAATCTCACCCCGCGCCGCCATCACCGCAAGGCGCGCTGAACAGCCCGTGCCGCAGGGCGAGCGGTCGATTTTACCCGGATCGATCACCACAGCACTTAGCCCGCTCAACCCATCCGCGCGCCGCTGCACGGGGGCGGTGAACTGGCAGAACGAGATGTGGTTCCACGGCTCAAGCGGATGCTCAAAACCGATCTGTTCATTGGCAGCCTTGGTGATGCGCGCGCCCATTTCGGCAATGTCACGCGCCTGATCCGGCACGATCTCAAGCCCTGTTTGCGCCGCTTCGAGAAGCACGAAACTATCACCGCCAAAGGCTGTATCTGCACGCAGTGTTGCCACCCCCTCAACCTCGAGCTTCACATTAAGCCGGTCCGCGAACGAGGCCACATTGCTGATCTCGACCGCTTCAACCTTACCGTCCTTGCAAAATGCCCGCACCCGCACCAGCCCCGCTGCCGCCTCAAGCGCAAATTCGGTCACCGGCTCAACCATCGCAATCATGCCGGTTTCCAGCAGAACCGTCGCCACACAGATCGAGTTTGAGCCAGACATCGGCGGCGTGTGTTCCGGCTCCATGGTCAGAAACCCGAACGCGGCGTCCGGATGTTTGGCCGGGACCACAAGGTTCATATGGGTGAACACCCCGCCGCGCGGCTCGTTCAGCACCAATGCCCGCAAGCGCCCGTCCCGATGCAAATAATCGCGCTGTTGCCATAAGGTTTCACCGGGCGGCGGCGCAACCCCGCCCAGAATGACATTGCCAACCTCGCCCTCGCAATGGGCCGAGATCATGTGGATGGTCGTGTCGCTGCGCATAGTCGCCCTTTCGTTTGCGGCAGTCTGGCAAGACTGCGTCGTCGTGACAAGGGCACGCGCCATTGTCAGCCCACTGGCTGGTCGTTAAACAGCGCCAACCTGACCCAAACCGGATGCCCGATGCCTGTTGTCAACCTGACCCTTGCCCTGCTCCTGCTGGCAGGCCCCGCGCTGGCGCATGGCGCAGGCCCGCTTGACGCCGATCAAATCCTGACCGCGTGGGCCTTCACGCCGGAAATGCTGATCCTCAGCGCAGCGGCGATCTGGATTTATATGCGCGGTATCTATCAGCGCCGGTTGGTCAAGAACCCGCAACCGTGGTGGCGGCATCTGCTGTTCTTTGCCGGCCTCACCGCGCTTTTCATGGCCCTGCAATCGCCGATTGACCCCTTCGCGGAGCGCTCGTTCACTGTGCATCAAATTCAGCATTTCCTTCTGCGTATGGTCGGTCCGATGCTGATTGCACTGTCGCGCCCCGAAGGTACGCTGGTGGCGGGTCTGCCGCGTAGCTGGCGTAAATCCCTACTGGCCCCGCTTGGTCGAAGCGCCGTGATGCAGGCCCTTGGTCGCGCCTTTCAGCGCCCGGTGGTGGTGTTCGCAATCTTCGTCGGCTCGATGTATTTCTGGCAAATCCCGCCGGTGCACAATCTGGCGCTATTAAACGCGCCGCTGCACTATCTGATGCATATCACCATGCTGCTG
>JAADIC010000223.1 GCA_013151535.1 Alphaproteobacteria bacterium
CCTTGGGGCGCGCGGGGGCGGCTTTGGGGTTCCAGCCGTAAATGTCAAAATGCACAAACCTTTCGGCGTTTTCCACGAACCGGCGCAGGAACAACGCGGCGGTGATCGAGCCTGCAAACCCGCCCGCAGGCGCGTTATCAAGGTCAGCGATGGCAGGCTCGATCATATCCTCGTAAGGCGCCCAAAGCGGCATCCGCCACAGCGGATCTGCCACCTTGCGCCCCGCCCGGCCCAGCGCATGGGACAGGCTGTCATCATCGGTGTAAAACGGTGCGATATCAGGGCCGAGCGCCACCCGCGCCGCGCCCGTCAACGTGGCCATGCAAATCAGATAATCCGGCGCGGCCTCGTCCGCCAGCGCCAGCGTATCGGCCAGCACCAGCCGCCCCTCGGCATCGGTGTTGTTAACCTCCACCGTCAGGCCCTTGCGCGAGGTCAGCACATCGCCGGGCCGGAACGCCCCCGCCGAGATCGAGTTTTCAACCGCAGGCACCAGCACCCGCAGGCGCACCGGCAGCTTTTGCGCCATAATCAACTGCGCCAGCCCCAGCACGGTCGCCGCCCCGCCCATGTCTTTCTTCATCAGACCCATGGACGCGCCGGGCTTGATGTTCAAACCACCAGTGTCAAAGCAAACGCCCTTGCCCACAAGCGTCACGGTTGGGTTGCTGCTGTCACCCCAGTTCAGCTCCAACAATCGCGGTGCCTGATTCGAGGCGCGGCCAACCGCGTGGATCAGCGGAAAGTTCTGCGCCAGCAGATCATCGCCAACAATCGCGGTGGTTTTTGCCCCATGCGCCCTGCCCAGCGCCTGAAAAGCCGCCTCCAGATCCTCCGGCCCCATATCGTTGGTGGGGGTGTTTATCAGATCACGGGCCAGGAATTCAGCGGCGGCAATCGCCTCGATCTTGGCGGCATCCACACCGTCGGGCGCAACCAGATGCGCCTTGGTTTGTGATTTCGTTTTGTACCTGTCAAAGCGATAGCCCGCCAAAAGCCAGCCCAGCGCCGCTTCGTCCAGGGCCGCTTGTGGCAGGCCGGAGTGAAGCCGATACACCCCCTCAGGCAAAACCTGCGCCGCCTTGGCGAAATGAAACCGCCCACGATTGCGCGCACCGTGATCTCCCCAACCCAACAGAACCCCGCTCAACCCGCCCGCCTCGTCCGGCAGCAAAAGAACCTCGCCCAAACCGCCTTTGAACCCGTTCTGGCGAACCCAGTTTTGCACGGGTTCAGGCTGGCCCGGCAACCATGTTTCAAACTCGCTTTTGGCCAGCACATCAATCGGAATGGCATCGTCGCTTGCGGCATGAAATCTGGGGGTCATCTTTGGCCTTTCGTTTTCCGCCGCCAGATTATCCCTTTGTCGCACGCATTCAACCCGGAAGTGTCGCCCCTTCAATCGCCGCAGCAAGCGAAGCATCGCCAATACGAATCAACCGTTCGGTTACCGCATGCAGCGCGTTCATATTTCCGGCAATGGCACAGTCTATCGCCGCCTGCGCCACATCGGCCAAAGCCTGAAAGCCAAGCTGTTCGCCGATGGATCCCAACATTCGCGCCGAGCGGCGCAACCCGTCAAGATCACCCAGCATCAGCGCCTGTTCCACCGCGCCCATGCGTTCGGCCACTTCAACCACCGCCCGCTCGATCACATCCTGCGAGCCGTCATAGCCCAAACTGTCCTGCAACAGCGTCAAAGCCTCAACCTCGATGCACACATTTTCCGCGATCCGCAATCGCGACACACAAGCCGTCATATCCCAAACCCTACTAGTCCCAACCTCGAACCAACCCTAGCGCGGTTTCTTGAACAGAGGGTTATCCGCGCAAACTTTGTGACGCGAGTTTTGCGAAAATTCTTTTTACTTTGTGCAAGGCAGGTTAAATGGAGTGCCATGGAACATATCAAACCCCTCCCGTCTTATCTGGTCACGCGCTATCATGGGTGGCGCGCCACGCAATTTGCCGACAACAAGGCCTGGTACAAACACCTTGCCGAAGAAGGCCAGCATCCCCGCGCCATGGTGATTTCATGTTGTGACAGCCGGGTGCATGTGACCTCGATCTTCGGGGCGGAAACCGGCGAGTTCTTCATTCACCGCAACATTGCCAATCTGGTGCCACCGCATTCGCCCGATGGCGATCACCACGGTACCTCGGCGGCAATCGAATACGCCGTCACTTCGCTGAAAGTGTCGCATATCATCGTCATGGGCCATTCCAATTGCGGTGGCGTCAACGGCTTTCACGAAATGTGCAAGGGCCGCGCGCCCGATCTTGAAGCCGAGACATCTTATATAGGTCGCTGGATGGATATTCTGCGCCCGGGTTTTGAACGCGTGAAGGATATCGAGGACGAAGCAGTGTTGCTCAGCGCGCTGGAACGCGAAGGCGTGGTGGTGGCGCTGGAAAACCTGCTGACCTTCCCGTTTATCCGCGAAAGGATCGATAACGAGGCCTTGACACTGCATGGTCTCTGGAACGATATCGCCACGGGCGGGGTTGAAAATTACGACGGTGTCAAAGGGGCCTTTGTGGCGATTTGACACCGTCCTCAAGAGGGTGGTTTCAAACCATGGAAACAACACAGAAACGCATTTGGGATCTGCCGATCCGTCTAACCCACTGGTCGCTGGCCGTCAGCTTTTTCGGCGCGTTCTTCACCGCCGAACTGAAACCATTAATCATCCACGAGATGTTCGCATTCGCCTGCCTGGTATTGGTGACCTTTCGCGTGCTTTGGGGGCTGGTTGGCTCGGACACCGCGCGGTTTACGCATTTCGTCAAAGGCTATGGCCCCGCCATGGCCTATCTCAAAGACCTGCGCGCGCTCAAGCACAGGCCGTATTGGGGCCACAACCCGCTGGGGGCCTTGGCCATCCTTGCGATTCTTGGGCTGATGTTCGTGCTTGTCGGCGCTGGGCTATTCGCCAGCACCAGCAGCTATACCGGCCCGTGGACTCAATCGGTTTCTCGCGGTCTTGCCAACCTACTGGACGAGACGCATGGTTTTCTGGCAAGCGTCCTTATGACCATCGTGGTCATCCACATCGCCGCCGTTGTCGCCTATAAACTGTTTTTCAAAGACGACCTTGTCACCCCCATGGTGAAGGGCGTGAAAGAGACATCCGCCAATTTTCAGGAACCACGCTTCGCCCCCGTCTGGCTGGCGGCAATCCTGTTTCTGATTTCGCTGGCCGGCGCGGGAGCCGTGTTCCGGTTCTGGTTGCTCTAACGGATCGTAAAATCCATATCCGGCGGCCATTGCGCATCGTATCCCAGATCGATGCGCTTTGTGCTGCCGGCTTGTAAGTTGAACTCCCACGCGACCACGCCGCGCTTGCCATCCACGTCGGTCTCGGTCGGTTTTGGGTTGGCCAGCATCCTGATCTTCAACTCTTCGGTTTCTGACACCGGAACACTGCCAAGCACCCGAACTGGCATGGAGAACCCAAGATTGCTGGTGATCGTGGTGCGATAGCGTAACACACGCTTGTTGGTGGACGAGATGATACCGATATCGCTGTCAAACTTTTCAACCAGATCGCGGGTCACTTCAATGCCGTCATATTCACCAAAGCTCAACTCAAACTCCTCCCCAATACCCACGGCTGAAATCTGGCCTTCGCCGATATAAGCCCCGTCACGATAGATGAATACGCTGCCGGGCAGGATCGGGCCGTTGGTTGAATTGCGTAGGCGGGCGATCAGGAAGGCGCTCTGGCGGTATGCTGGCACAATTTTTGCCGACAGCGCCACATCAAGATTGATCTGGTCCAGCCAGACATACCCAAGGGAATTCGGTTTGGCCGTGAATCGTTTAGGAAGGGAAAATTCCAGAACTTGGCCTTTCAAAACGGGCGGCGACCCTGTCAGGAATACGGTTCTTCGAGAAGAGTCTTCCACCATCACTTGCGGCTCCATTTGCGGGGCGAGCACACTCGCCGCGCCTTCTTCGCTTGATGCCCTGCGGTCAAGTGGCGGCTTCTTGGCAACAGACCCGACCTGCGGATGTGGATCGCGCGTCTTGGTTTCGACGCTGATCCTGGCGGTGGAAAGCACAGCCTCGACGCCCGACCAATAACTTATTGAACTGTTTTCAATCAAGGCCTTGCGTTGCAATACGGCCTGACCTGTCGCGCCGTCCTGCGTCAGATACAACTCGTATTCCGCTTGCCACTTACCCCTGT
>JAADIC010000222.1 GCA_013151535.1 Alphaproteobacteria bacterium
CGTATTCAGAAACAACAAATGCGCCCCGATGGTGCACGGTTCGATAAAGCCGAGCAGCCCAAGCGCAATCGGCAGAAGGATCAGGGTCTCGTAGCCAAAACTCATCAGGTTTTCCGTGTTGGGATGCGCAAGGGCGAAAGTCCAGATTTGGGCTTCCCCCTTCAGGAAGGTCAAGTCACTTTTGGGTGTGGGTTGGTTTATTGTCTGACCAAAGCCTGTTTGGCGGGTTCTAAGGAACCTCTTGTGTATCTCTTTTGTGTTAACGTTTGTCTGTCCGGGCCGCTGGCCAGCAGCCCGGACAGATGGTTTGGAGCCGTGAACCTCTTGTGGCATTGACCACGTTTTTCAGAAGGGTTCCAAACCATCTCTTTCATCGAACTCGAACAGTTGATTGGGGCAATTGACCCCGGAGCACAAGAAGGAGACTATGATTATGGCACAAAAGATACGCTTTGTCGGGATTGATGCGTTGACCGACAGTGGTTTGCTTGCAAACCATGAGAGGTTTGGGAAGTTTGAATTCTATGCATTCTGCAGTATTACCGGCCAGATTTCGACCTATAAGAATACCGAAAACGGCCATGAAAAGCTGATTAAATGGCTTGGAAGTCCAGCAGGTACAATCATCGCTCTGGAACCCACCGGCGGCTATGAATGGGCACTTTGGCAGGCACTTGACGAGGCCGGATTTGATGCGCGCCAGGTCTCTGCGGCGCATGTGCGCGCCTTTGCGCGGGCCAGCGGGGCGTTGGCCAAAACCGATCCGATTGATGCAAAGTTAATCGCCGATTTCATAGCCTTTCGGCCGGATGCGGGGCGCAAAGTACCACTGGAAAAGTTGCGCAAAATCAGCGCATTGGCCAGTAAACGCCGCCAATTGGTTGACATGAAACGCCGCCTTTCCTGTCAGGTAAAGCAACGCCATATGCAGGGGTCTGAAGACCTGGATGGCGATCTGATGATGTTGCTAAAGGCACAACCTCTCATGGTTTGCAAGCAAACCACAGCCGGTCAGTGAATCAAAGAGCTGGAGAGCCGCATTCAGGCGCAAATTGCTCAGGATCACGACCTTGCGAGGCAGGCCGAGATCCTACGATCAATCCCCGGAATAGGTCCGGTTCTCAGCACCGCTCTGATCGCTCAAATGTCCGAACTTGGATCCTGTAGTGACAAGCAAATCGCAGCCCTAGCAGGCGTCGCTCCCATCAACAATGACAGCGGGCGAAAGGACGGAAAACGCTCGATTCGCGGCGGTCGATACGAAATCCGTTGCCTGCTCTATCAAGCCGCCCTTGTCGCCTCAAATCACAATCCAGCTCTCAAGATATTTGCCAAACGCCTGCGCGACAAAGGTAGACCACACAAGGTCGTACTGATCGCCGTTGCCCGAAAACTCCTGATAGTCGCCAATTCGTTAGTGGCAAAAAATCAGCTATGGAAGGCCGCGTAAGAAACAGTTGCTGAACAATATCCGTCGCGGCATTTTGCAAAATGCCAGTCCCCATTGACCGAATTGCGGTTACACCACCGAGAGGTGACCGCCCCGTTGTGGCGGCTTTTGCAAGGTTTAATCTTACAGATATGGCCAGAGGGATTGAAATGTCGGGACGACCAAGGCACGCCCGCTAGTCCGCTAGCCTGCTAGCCCATTAGTCCGCTAGCCCATTAGCCCGCTAGTCCGCTAGTCCGCTAGCCCGCTTTGTCCCCACCCGGTCGGAGGTAGATAAACCCCCTAAACCGGTAGGTATTTTCGGGCCTCTTTACGCGCAAACGCCTTCATGCGCGCGCCATGATCCTGCATGAATTGCTGCACCCGTTTGGGGTCACGCTTGGACAGATCACGCAACCACCAGGCCACGGCTTTCTGGATGAACCAATCCGTATCATCCACATAATCCGCCGCCCAGCGCAATATCCGCTCGCGGTGGCGCAAATCGGCGGGTTTGGGGTGGCGTTGTTTGGTCCAGCCAAGGGTGCTGACAAGGGCGGCGCGCCGGGTCCACATATGTTGTGAGCGGGTCCAGCATTCGATTTGATCGAGCCGCGCCGGATCAGCCGCCAACCGCCGTTGCGCGGCCATTGAGGCGTGATCGGCAATTGCCCAACTGTCAAAATCCGGCACCCAGCTTGCAATCAGCTCCCAAACCGCCTGATCGCCCTTGATCCGCGCCTAGGTCAACAGTTTCGCCGCTGCCAGTCGCGCCTCGTAAATATCGGTTTGCCACAGGGCATCGGCCAGCGCCACGCGTTCAGAAACGCTCAAATCCTGCCGCCAGTTCTTAGTCAGATCATTGATCGCCGGATTGGCCACACCCAGATAGATCCGGGGCCGTTTGTGATAGGCCGCTACCCCTTCGGCCCGGCCGGGCTCGATATGCTGTTTCAGGGCCGCAAGGGCCTCATCCAGCGTCATTCCACCGTCACCGATTTCGCCAGATTACGCGGTTGATCCACATCCGTGCCTTTGACGACAGCGGTGTAATAGGCCAGCAATTGCGCCGGAATGGCATAAACGATCGGGGCCAGAAAATCATCCACATCGGGCATGATTAAGGTCTGCCAGACGCCGTCACTGGCCTCGGCGGCACCAGCTTTGTCGGTGATTAGAACGATCTTGCCGCCGCGCGCCATGACCTCTTGCATATTGCTGACGGTCTTTTCAAACAACGCGTCTTTGGGGGCCATGACCACCACCGGCACATGCTTATCCACCAGCGCAATCGGCCCGTGCTTGAGTTCACCACTGGCATAGCCCGCGGCGTGTATATAGCTGATTTCCTTGAGTTTTAGTGCCCCTTCCATGGCCAGCGGATACATCGCACCCCGTCCCAGAAACAGGATATCGCGCGCCTCGGCCAGCTTGCGTGCAATCGAGCGCATTTTGCGATCTGCCTTGAGCGCCGTATTCACAATCGACGGCAGTTTTTGCAAACCGGCCACCATTTCAGCCTCACGCGTCGCGTCAATTTCGCCCCGTTGGCGCGCCGCCTGAATAACCAGTGCGGCCAGCGCCACCAACTGGCAAGTGAACGCCTTGGTCGAGGCGACGCCGATCTCGATACCGGCCAAAATCGGCAGGGCCAGATCAACCTCGCGCGCGATCGAGCTTTCCATCGCATTCACCACCGAAACGGTTTTCGCCACCTTGCCATCGCAATAGCGCAGGGCGGCCAAAGTGTCGGCGGTTTCGCCCGACTGGCTGACAAACAGCGCCATGGAATTGGGTGATAAAGGTGGCTCGCGATAGCGAAACTCGGAGGCGATATCCAGCTCCACCGGAATGCGTGCGATGCTTTCAAACCAGTATTTCGCCACGTTGCAGGCCAGAAAGGCGGTGCCGCAGGCGACCATGGTCAACCCGTCGATCTGGCTGAAATCAAGCGCCCCTTCGCGCAATTCGATACTTTTGCGATCTGGTGCCAGATAATGCGACACAACATTGCCCAGAACCGTCGGCTGCTCGTTGATCTCTTTGGCCATGAAATGGTTGAAGCCGCCCTTGTCAGCCGCCGCATGTTCCAGCTTGATCTCGCGCATTTCGCGATTGGCGCGCCGCCCTTCAGCGTCAAAAATCTCGGCCCCGGCGCGCGAGATCATGGCCCAATCGCCCTCTTCCAGATAGGTGATCTTGCCGGTCAAGGGGGCCAGCGCCATGGCGTCAGAGCCGACATACATTTCGCTATCGCCATGGCCGATAGCCAAAGGTGAACCCTTGCGCGCCGCGATCATCAGATCGTCTTCACCATCAAGCAAAAAGCACAGGGCAAACGCACCGGTCAGCTTGTCGATCACCGCCGCAGCGGCCTCTTTTGGCGGCATGCCGTTGACCAGAAAATCCTCGAACAACAGGGCGATGGTTTCGGTGTCGGTTTCGGTGACAAACTCATAGCCCTTGGCCGACAATTCCTCGCGTAATTCGCGGAAGTTTTCGATGATGCCGTTATGCACCACCGCCACCCGTCCGGCCCTGTGCGGATGCGCGTTGTTGACTGTGGGCGCACCATGGGTGGCCCATCTTGTATGGCCGATGCCGGATTTGCCGGGCAGCGGGTCATGCACCAGAAGATCCGACAGGTTAATCAGCTTGCCAAGGGCGCGACGGCGCGACAGAACGCCATTGTTGATCGTGGCAATGCCCGCTGAATCATAACCGCGATATTCCAGCCGCTTGAGCGCATCCAGAATGATCGGC
>JAADIC010000155.1 GCA_013151535.1 Alphaproteobacteria bacterium
CTTGGTTTTCAGAACCGGCGCACCGCCAGCGGCTCCGCCCGTCTGATGTGGGGCAAAAACACCGGCCCTTTCCGGTTTGAAATCCACTCGCGGCTGTCATTCTCGCAAGGTGATGATGTGGCGTTTTCCGCCTTCTTTCCCGTCCCATTGCCAGCCACCCTGTTTGATCTGACCACAAGCTGGCTCAGCAACACCAACACAAGTGTCACCAACACAATCGACCGCCTGTCCGTCACCTATTCCACCAATAACATGGTGCTGAAAATCGGCCGCCAAGCCATCACATGGGGCAGTGGTATGGTGTTTCATCCCGGCGATATCGTCGCCCCCTTCGCCCCGAACGCGCTTGATACCGCCTATAAACCCGGGGCCGATATGATCTATGGGCAGGTGTTGTTTGACAGTGGGGCCGATATCCAGCTTATTGCCGTGCCGCGTGGCGCGGTGCTGAATGGCCCGATCCTGTTTTCCGCCAGCACCTATGCGCTGCGCGGCCAGTTTCAACTGGCATCACTTGATGCCAGTCTGATGCTGGCGCGTGATCGCGGTGATTCTGTTGCCAGTGTCGGGCTAAGCGGTGCGCTTGGCGGGGCGTCGTGGAATGCCGAATATGTCGGCTGGAGGCTGGCGGATGGCACGGCTTACCCGTCTTATCTGTTCAACATCAGCAATTTTTCCACGTTGGGGACGCTGAATATCTCGTATTTCGGCGAATATTTTCACAACGGTTTTGGGGTTGCGGCGGCGGTTCCGCTTGATGCTTTGCCCGCCAGTCTCAGCAAGCGCATGTCAACCGGGCAGGTGTTTTTGCCCGGCATGGATTTTCTGGCGCTTGGGGCGGCGCTGCAAGTGACGCCGGACCTGTCGGTCAGCCCCAGCGCATTGCTCAGCCTTGATGATCGCAGTGCGCTGGCCTCGCTTGGTGTCAACTATACGTTGGGGGACAATACCAACTTCGTGGTCAATTATTCCCAGCCCTTTGGCCCCGTCGGCAGTGAATTTGGTGGCCGGGAAACCTCGGCTGGATCGGGCGTTTATGGTATGCCGCCGCGTTCACTGAGCCTGCAACTGGTGCATTTCTTTTGACATCATAACCGCCGCGATGGCTGTCAACGGCGCGAATTCGCTGAAAATTCACCCCATTTGCCGGCCAAATGTTAAGCCAATCGTTAACTTTCCCCGCCACCCTGCTTTCAGGTGGGAAATGGGGAAAATATGGCAACTTCCGTGGTGATGATCCGGCGTTTTGCCGGCGGTATTTTTGTGGTGGCGGGGCGACCTTACGCCCGTAATCTGCCGGTTTTGGCGATTGGCCTGTGGTTCGCGTGGCTGCTGGTTGGCCGCCTTCAGGATTATGATCTGGTCGCGGTCCGAACCGCGCTAAACCAAATATCCGCATGGCAATGGCTGGGCGCGGGTCTGGCCACCGCGATCAGCTTTGCGGCGGTGGCGGGGTATGATGTGGTCACCTTGCGCGCGCTGGGGTTTCGGGTTTCAAGGCGTCGGGCGTTGCGCGCCGGATTTGTCGCAACCTCGTTGGCCCAGCTTGTCGGGCTTGGCCTTGCCTCGGGTGCGCTGGCGCGTTGGCGGATGCTGGATCCGGCCCGCCTGTCGCTGTGGCAGGCCTCGGTGCTGACCATTGCCGTGACCACCGGATTTCTGGCCGCCGCTGGTGTGTTCACCGCCGTTGCAGCCCTGCTTTGGTTACCAATGCCCATGCTCTGGGCGCTGATCGCGGGTGCGGTTTTGCTGGGCTTTGGGGCGATGATCGGGCTGAGTATCCTGCGCCCGCGCTGGATCATTCTGGGCCGCCAACTGGCCTGGCCCAAGCTGAAAACAATCATGCAAATCAGTGGTTTATGCGTGATCGATATGGGTTTTGCGGCGCTGGCGTTCTGGCTGTTGTTTCCAGCGGATGTCGGGATCAGCCTGCTGACGCTGTTGCCGGTTTTCCTGCTGGCCACCGGGGTTGGTATCCTGTCCGGCGTGCCCGGCGGGGTTGGCCCGTTCGAGCTGACTTGTCTGGCGTTTTTGCCGCTCGAAGGCCAGGCACCGCTGCTGGCGGCCATATTCGGGTTCCGGCTGGTCTATTATCTTCTGCCGGGTGTTTTGGGTTTTGCCCTTTTGGCGCAGACCGAATGGCAGGGCCGTGGCCGGGATGCGCCGGATTTGTACGATGCGCCGGGTCGGCGGCGCTCTGCCAATGTTGTGGCGGGGCTGACAAATCGGGCTGCGCGGGCCGAGGCGCGGCTGATCGATACAGACGAATTTGACTGGCTTTTGCACCCGACAAGGGCGGCCTATCTGCTGGTCAGCGAGGCCGGAAACTCTTTGATTGCCCTGTCTGACCCGGTCGGTGTGCCGGCCTGCTGGGGCGATTTGATGCAAAACCTCAAGGCCGAGGCGCAGGCGCGCAATTTGACACCGGTCCTTTACAAAATCGGGGCAGGGGCGGCGCAGTGCGCCCGGGATGCCGGGCTCAAAACCTATTTGATCGGGCAGGAGGCGTGGCTTGACCCGCAAACCTTCACAACCGAGGGGCGGGCCAAACGCAGTTTGCGGCGCAAGCTGAAAGTGGTGGCGGCGCAGCGTTTGCGGATTGAACCCTGCGACGCCGACATTCTGCCGCTGGGTCAGATGCAGGCGGTGTCGGATGAATGGGCGGCGCGCCGTGGTGGCGCGCGCGGGTTTTCCATGGGAAGGTTCCGGCAAAACAGCGCCGATCAGCACCGGTTTTATCTGGCCTGGCAGGGCGGGCGGCTGCTCGGGTTCATCGGGCTTTGGCAGACCGATCAGGAGGTCGCGCTTGATCTGATGCGCACAGCGGACGCGGCCCCTTGCGGCACCATGCACGCGCTGGTTCACGGCGCGATCAAGGATGCAGCTTTGCGCGATTGCCGGCGGTTTTCACTGGCCTCGGTGCCGTTTTCAGGGCTGGAAGCGGCGGTAAACGCCCCGGAAAGGTTTTGTCACTGGCTGTATCAAACGCAATCCGCGCGCCATGGCGGCCAAGGCCTCTACCAGTTCAAACAGTCGTTCCGCCCGAATTGGGAACCGCGCTATCTGGCCAGCACCGGTGCATTTTGCGCCGCCATTGCCGGGATCGATATATCGCGGCGGATCGTTGAGCCCTAGCTTTCGCCAAACACCCGCGCAAAGATCGTATCCACATGCTTGGTGTGATAGGCGGTGTCGAATTTGTCCCTGATCTCGGCCTCGCTCAAGGCGGCGGTAACGTCGGTATCGGCAAGCAATTCGCTCATGAAATCCTTGCCCTGTTGCCAGACTTTCATGGCATTGCGCTGGACCAGTTTGTAAGCATCCTCGCGGCTTACACCGGCCTGGGTCAGGGCCAGAAGCACCCGCTGGCTCATCACCAGACCACGGAATTTATTCATGTTTGCCAGCATGTTATCCGGATAGATCACCAGCTTGTCGACCAGACCCGTCAAACGCGCCAGCGCGAAATCAAGGATGATGGTGGTGTCAGGGCCGATATTGCGCTCCACGGATGAATGCGAAATGTCACGCTCATGCCAAAGCGCCACATTCTCCATTGCCGGCACCACAGACATCCGCACGAGGCGCGCCAGACCTGTCAGATTTTCGCTGAGAACCGGGTTGCGTTTATGCGGCATGGCGGAGGAGCCTTTTTGGCCTTTGGAGAAAAACTCCTCGGCCTCAAGCACCTCGGTGCGCTGCATATGGCGGATTTCGGTGGCGATGTTTTCGATGCTTGACCCCACGACACCAAGGGCTGCGAAAAACGCCGCATGACGGTCGCGCGGAATGACCTGTGTGCTGATCGGTTCCGGTTCCAGCCCCAGCTTGGCGCAAACATGTTCCTCGACCTTGGGGTCAATATTGGCAAACGTGCCGACAGCACCAGAAATCGCGCCGGTGGCAATCTCGGCCCGCGCGGTTTTCAGACGGGTCAGATTTCGATCCATCTCGGCGTAAAACCGGGCGAAAGTCAGGCCCATGGTGGTTGGTTCGGCGTGAATGCCGTGCGAGCGCCCGATGCGCACGGTCATTTTATGTTCAAGGGCGCGGCGTTTGAGGGCAGCCAGCAAGGCCTCAATATCGGCGATCAGAATGTCGCTGGCGCGCACCAGTTGCACGTTGAAACAGGTGTCTAAAACGTCCGAGCTGGTCATGCCCTGATGCACGAACCGCGCCTCGTCATTGCCGATAATTTCCGCCAGATGGGTCAGGAATGCGATGACGTCATGCTTGGTCACGGCCTCGATTTCATCAATCCGGGCCACGTCAAACTCCGTATCGCGCGCCTTCCAGACGGCTTCGGCGTTTTCGCGCGGGATCACGGCCAGATCGGCCATGGCGTCACAGGCATGTGCCTCGATCTCGTACCAGATGCGAAATTTCGTGGCGGGCGACCAGATTTGAACCATCTCGGGGCGGGAATAGCGGGGGATCATGGGCTGACCTTTTCGTGGGGTGGACTGGGCTGGGTGCCTCTTAGACTGCCCGGCAATGGGGGACAAGAGCGCGAGCGTCGCATGGCGGACACCCCGAACATTGTTGGCGATTTTGCTGCCTTTATTGGGCTAACGGGCTAGCGGACTAGCGGGTTAATGCGCTAGCGGGCTAGCGGACTAGCGCAGGGATGGCCTGCTCTGTGAAGTGTTGGGCACCCCCAAGGTCCCGACCGACCAAAATTCCGAGCATAATTCCGGTTTCCGGCCCCCGAAAACCGGCCATTTGTCGGTATATATACCCAATAGCGCCGGTTTTGCCCTGTTTGCACTTGCAGCATGATCCATGCTTGGGCAAAACAGGCCCAGTGAAACTGAAATCGAGGGAAAATTGATGGCAATGCAGATGACAGGCACAGTTTTAAGCGAAGAAATCCTGCCAGCCGAGGGCGCGGCCCTGTGGGTAAAACGCGCGGTTCTGGTGGGTTTCGGCATTCTGGCGTTGGCGGCGTCTTCCAAAATTTCCATTCCGGTCGGCCCGGTTCCGGTGACCATGGGCACGTTCGCGGTGCTGACTATCGGTGCCGCCTATGGCGCGCGTCTGGGGCTGGTGACGATGCTGGGTTATATGCTGATCGGCATGCTGGGCTTTGACGTTTTCGCCAAGACCACGGCGGAACTGAACGGCTGGGAATATATGACAGGCTCTACCGGCGGCTATCTGCTGGGTTTTGTGCTGGCGACTTTGGTACTTGGCGCGTTGGCGCGTAAAGGCTGGGATCGCAGCCCGGTCAAAATGGCGCTGGCCATGGTTCTGGGCAATGTGCTGATCTATATCCCGGGCATCCTGTGGCTGGGTCAGCTTTACGGCTGGGACAAGCCAATTTTGGATTGGGGGCTTTATCCGTTCCTGGTGGCTGACGGGATCAAGCTGGTTCTGGCTGCGATGATCCTGCCAGCGCTTTGGGCGATTGTGGGTAAAGCGCGCGGCTAAGGGCGCATCGCTTAATATCTAACAAAAAAGGGCGCGGGGTTTGATTCCCGCGCCCTTTTTGTTTGTGTCGGCATTACGCTTAACGCTTTTCCACATCCACATAATCGCGGTTCGCCGCACCGGTATAAAGCTGGCGCGGGCGGCCGATTTTCTGGGTTGGGTCGGCGATCATCTCTTTCCACTGGGCGATCCAGCCAACTGTGCGGCTGAGCGCGAAGATCGGTGTGAACATCGAGGTCGAGAACCCCATCGCATCCAGAATGATACCCGAATAGAAATCCACATTCGGGTACAGCTTTTTACTGATGAAATACTCATCCTCAAGCGCGATCCGCTCAAGCTCTTTCGCCACTTGCAGGGTTGGGTTATTTTCAATCCCCAGCAGCCCCAGAACCTCGTCGGCACTTTCCTTCATCACCTTGGCGCGCGGGTCAAAGTTTTTGTACACCCGATGGCCAAAGCCCATCAGGCGGAACGGGTCATTCTTGTCCTTGGCGCGCGCCACATATTCAGGGATGCGATCAACCGTGCCGATTTCGCGCAGCATCGACAAAGCCGCCTCGTTGGCACCTCCATGGGCAGGGCCCCACAAGCAGGCAATGCCCGCCGCGATACAGGCAAACGGGTTGGCCCCGGAAGACCCCGCAAGCCGCACGGTCGAGGTCGAGGCGTTCTGCTCGTGATCCGCATGCAGCGTGAATATCCGGTCCATGGCGCGGCTCAGGATCGGGTTAACCTCGTATTCTTCAGCCGGAACCGCGAAACACATGCGCAGGAAATTCGCCGCATAATCCAGATCGTTGCGCGGATAGACGAACGGCTGGCCGATCGAATATTTGAAAGCCATGGCCGCGATGGTTGGCAGCTTGGCGATCATACGGATCGAGGCGATCTCGCGTTGCATCGGATCGTTGATATCGGTGCTGTCGTGGTAAAATGCCGACATCGCCCCAACCACGCCAACCATGGTCGCCATCGGGTGGGCATCGCGCCGGAAACCACGGAAAAAGTTGTGCATCTGCTCATGCACCATGGTGTGATTGGTCACCCGGCTTTCAAAATCGTCCAGCTCGTCGGCCGAGGGCAGTTCGCCATAAAGCAGCAGGTAACAGACTTCGAGGTAATGGGATTTTTCCGCCAACTGATCGATGGGATAACCGCGATACAGCAGCTCGCCCTTTTCGCCATCAATGAAGGTGATGTCCGATTGGCACGACGCGGTCGAGGTGAAGCCGGGGTCATAGGTGAATATATCGGCATCCGCATACAGCCGGCCGATGTCGACGACATCGGGGCCAAGAACGGGGGATTTCATCGGCAATTCAAATGTTTTGCCATCAAAGCTCAGCGTCGCGGTTTTCGGGCTTTCTGCCATGTTCCTACCTCTCAATGTTTAGTCCCGAGTCCTGGCACGTCCAAAACCCGTTCAAGCGCCCCCTATAAAGGGAACCCTTAAAGCATTCATTAACCTTTCCCGGAGGGTGGCTGATCCGTCAGCCCCGGTTTGGCCAATCCTCAGACAGCCGCGTCTTCCAGCCGCGCGATTGTCTCGTCTTGTCCGATCAGGAGCATGACATCAAACACGCTTGGCGACACTATGCGCCCGGTCAGGGCCGCGCGCAGAGGCTGGGCCACCTGACCGAGTTTGAGGGATTGCGCATTTGCAAAGTCACGCATAACCGCCTCAAGACTGTCATGTTCCCACTTAGCATCGCGCAGGCGCGGCGTCAATCGGTTCAGCATACCGCGGGATACAGAATCAAGCGTTTGTGACGCGCCGGCATTCGGCTTGAAAGGCCGTACCGACAGAATAAAGTGGGCCTTTTCAATAAGTTCCGGTAATAGCTTGGCGCGTTGTTTCAACACCGGCATCGCGTGCTGCAACGCGGCAATTTGCCGTTGATCCAACGGGTTTTGACCGGTCGCCGCCAGAAATGCGATAATCTCGGCCACAAGGTCGGCGTCATCCGTCGCGCGGATATGCTGGCCTGACAGATTATCCAGCTTTTTGAAGTCAAACCTTGCCGGGGCCTTGCCGATCCCGGCCAGTGAAAACCATTCAATCGCCTGCTCGTCGGTGAAAAATTCGTCATTACCATGGCTCCAGCCAAGCCGCGCCAGATAATTGCGCATGGCGGCGGGCAGATAGCCCATATCGCGGTATTCCTGCACCCCAAGTGCCCCGTGACGTTTCGACAATTTCTTGCCGTCAGGGCCGTGGATCAGCGGAATATGGGCGAAGGTCGGAACCTTCCAGCCCATGGCCAGATAAATAAACGTCTGGCGCGCGGCGTTTGACAAGTGGTCATCGCCCCGGATCACATGCGTCACGCCCATATCGTGGTCATCCACAACCACCGCCAGCATATAGGTCGGGCTACCGTCAGCGCGCAGCAGCACCAGATCATCAAGCGTGTCCTTGCGAAACGTGACCTTGCCCTGCACCTTGTCCTTGATGGTAATTTCACCGTCTTTCGGGGCTTTCAGGCGGACAACAAAAGGAGCATCGGGGTGGCTGGCCGGATCGGCATCACGCCACGGGCTTTGGAACAGGGTGGCCGCACCGGATGCACGGGCCTTGTCGCGCGCCGCTTCAATCTCGTCCTTGCTCGAGAAACACTTATAGGCGTGACCCGTCGCCAGCATTTCATGGGCGACTTCTGCGTGGCGCTCAAGGCGCGAGGCCTGCGAGATCGCCTCGCCATCCCAATCCAGCCCCAGCCATTTAAGGCCGGTGAATATCGCTTGTGTCGCCTCGTCGGTGGAGCGCGCGCGATCCGTATCTTCGATTCGCAACACGAATTTGCCGTCATTGGCGCGGGCAAACAGCCAGTTGAACAGGGCGGTGCGCGCGCCACCAATATGCAAATACCCCGTGGGCGAGGGGGCAAAACGGGTGACGACAGAAGGATCGGGCATGATTTGTTAACCTTTCAGCAACCATAAGCTGGCAGAGTAGCACGCTGTTTAGGCAATGATCGGGGCAGAGACAAGGGTGCGCAAATTTCCCGGCATAAATGATCTGGCCGAGGCCCAGCGCGGCACGCTTCTGCTGTGGATGCCGTTCGCGCTGGCGTTGGGGATCGGGCTATATTTCGCGCTCAGGTTTGAGCCGGGGGTGGTGATCTACGGGACGCTTGTGGTTCTGATACCAGCGGGGATCTATGGCGCGCGTTTTGTGCCGTTTTCCGCAGCGGTAGTGCTGTTGGGATTGTCCATCGTGGCCACGGGTTTTGTCAATGCGGGCTTCTCAGCCCACCGCAAATCCGCGCCGGTTCTCAAATACCGCTATTATGGCCCGATTGAAGGGCGGATCATTGCGGTTGACCGCTCGGCCTCTGACAAGCCTCGGATCACGCTGGACCGGGTGCGTTTGGCAAAAGTCAGTGCATCAAGAACGCCGCGCAAGATCAGGATTTCATTGCATTATCCAAAGCAATTCATGACGCTTGAACCGGGTCGTATCGTCATGCTGACAGCCAATCTGTCGCCGCCTTCAGGGCCGGTGGAGCCCGGTGGTTTCGATTTTCAGCGCTTCGCGTGGTTTCGCGCGCTTGGGGCAATCGGTTACAGCCGTACGCCGGTGCTCGAGGCCGCCGCCCCCGATCAGGCCGGTTTTGCCATGGGCCTTGTGCGACTGCGCATGCGCCTTGCCACCGCGATTCGCGCCAAGATCGACGGGCAGGGCGGGGCCTTTGCCGCCGCGATCCTGCTTGGTGATCGCTCGGCCATCGCGCCTGAAATGCTGGCGCGTCTTCGCGCCTCAAATCTGGCGCATCTGCTGGCGATTTCCGGGCTGCATATGGGCCTTTTGACCGGATTCGTGTTCGCGGTGATCCGTTATGGTCTGGCGCTGGTGCCGTTTCTGGCCCTGCGCCTGCCGGTCAAGAAAATTGCCGCCATGGGCGCGTTTGTGGTGGCGGTGACCTATCTGTTTCTGTCGGGTGGAAACGTCGCCACCCAGCGCGCCTTTGTCATGGTGGCCGTAATGCTGCTGGCGATTCTGCTGGAGCGGCGCGCGTTGACCCTGCGCGCGGTGGCATTGGCGGCGGTGATCGTGCTGCTGGTGCGTCCCGAAAGCCTGATCGAGGCCGGTTTCCAGATGTCGTTCGCCGCCACCACCGCCCTTGTGGCGGTGTTCGCCTTTCTGCGCGACAGGGGGGTGTTTATCGGCGGTGGCGGCCCGGTGAAAGGGGCTTTGCGCTGGCTGTTCGCGCTGGTCATGTCCTCGGGCGTGGCGGGGCTGGCGACCGCGCCGATTTCGGCGTTTCACTTCAACCAGATCGCCCAATATGGCTTGGCCGCGAACCTGTTGTCGGTACCGGCCATGGGCGCTGTCGTCATGCCCTCGGCGGTGGTGGCGATCCTGCTGACGCCGCTTGGGCTTGATGGCCTGGCCTGGGCGATGATGGGGGTCGGGATCGACTGGATCCTGTTTGTGGCGGGTAAAATCGCCGCCCTCAACGGGGCGGTGGTTTACATTGTCAAACCCGCGACGCTGGTTCTGGCCCTGATTGCCAGCGGTGCCCTGATGCTGGTGCTGCTGCGCGGCCCCGTGCGGTTGGTGGCCATTGCACCGGTTTTGCTTGGCTTCTGGCTTTGGAGCGGCACCGAGCGCCCGAAATTGCTGCTCTCGGCCAATGGGCGCCTGATGGGGGTGGTAAAGGATGGCGCGCGGGTGCTGAACCGGGCCAGAGGGTCGGGTTTCGTGGCCAGCAACTGGCTTGAAAATGATGGCAAGGGGGCGACGCAGGAAATGGCGACGCTGGGGCTTGCCAAAGGCAAGACGCGGCTTGAGAGCGTTTCAATAGGGGGCCTGGAGGCCGCTTATATCTGGCAGAAAGATGTTGATCCTCAAGAGGTTGCGGCGCTTTGTTCAAGTTATGATCTGGTCATCCTGCCACAATCGAAACTGATGCAGGACGGGTGCGAAATTCTGAACAAAACCAGCCTGAAGGCCACAGGTTCAATCGCCATAGATGTAGATAAGGCCGGATTTGTGCTAACAGGCGCGCGCCAGATGACCGGTGCGCGCCTGTGGTCGCGGTAAAGCTAATATGTGCGGATCAACCCCACCAGACGGCCCTGAATTTTCACCTGATCGTCACGGTAAACCCGGGTTTCATAGGCCGGATTGGCGGCCTCAAGCGCGATGGCGTTACCGCGTTTGCGCAAGCGTTTCAGGGTCGCCTCCTGATCGTCCACCAACGCCACAACGATATCGCCGTTTTGGGCATCGGGTTGCTCGCGAATGACCACCACGTCGCCATTGTTAATGCCGGCGTCAATCATGGAATCACCTTTGACTTCAAGGGCATAGTGCAGACCCTTGGAGCGCAGCATGCCGTTGGGTACGGTGACGCTGGCGGTTTTGTGGCTGATCGCCTCGATCGGTGTACCGGCCGCAATCTGGCCCATGATCGGCACATCAAGGGCGTTGCTGCGCTCAACCGGCATGGCCTCGCGCGGGCGACCCGTGGCCGACCCCTCGATAACTTTGGGCTGAAATCCACCCCGAACCGGCACATCGGCCAGCGAATCCGGCAGTTTCACAATTTCAATCGCCCGGGCGCGATGGGCAAGACGGTGGATGAAGCCGCGTTCCTCAAGCGCTGTAATCAACCGGTGAATGCCGGATTTGGAGCGCAGATCAAGCGCGTCTTTCATTTCATCAAATGACGGCGGCACCCCGTCGCGCTGCATGCGTTTGTGAATAAATTCCAGCAAATCCAGTTGCTTGCGGGTCAGCATTAATGTCTCCTTCGCTCGAAACGGCGGGTTTCTCCCACCTTGTCGCGCGATTTGAAATCGCGTGTTCGGGCTAAGTTCTATATGTGTTCTTGTTTTGTGTCAATACGCAGCGCAAGCACGCCTGCCACAACATCATGTGGTGCGAATGACCTCGACCATCTCACCGGATTTGCGCGCCGGGTCATTTGGCGGGCGTACCAGCAGGGCGTTGGATTTGGCCAGCACGCTCAGCAACGCGCTGTCCTGCCTATCGGCGGGGTGGATCGTCAACTGGCCGTATTCCACCCCAAGCGAGGCGCGCATATAGTGTTCGCGCCCGCCATTTGGCCCCATATCGCTGCCAAGCCGTGCCAGTTCACGCGGCAAGGGATGATCGCCCAGCCCCAACATGACGTTAAGCGCAGGGCGCAAGAAGATATGGCCGCAAACCATTGAAGATACAGGATTTCCCGGCAAGCCAATCATTGGCGTTTCGTCGATTTTACCTGCCATCAATGGCTTGCCGGGGCGCATGGCGACCTTGTAAAACGCGGTCTTCAGGCCCAGATCGCTGGCGACAGATTGCACGATGTCATGATCCCCGACCGAGGCCCCGCCAATGGTCACAATCAGATCGGCCCCGCGCGCCAGTTTCAGTGCCAGCGTCAGGGATTGCGCCGTATCTTTGGCAATTGGCAGCATGCGGATTTCAGCGCCCTGGGCTTCAAGCAGCGCGGCAAGGCCGAAATTGTTCGAGGCGATGATCTGGTCCGGCCCCGGCACCTCGCCCGGCATGACAAGTTCATCCCCTGTCGCAAGCAGCGCGACCACGGGTTTGCGGCGCACGGGGACCTCACTAATATTCATCGCGGCCAACAGCGCTATATCGGCGGGGGTCAGGCGGCGCGGGGCGGAAATCCCGTCGCCTGCGCTAAAATCATCACCGGCAGGGCGGATAAAGTGTGCGGATTCAACCTCTTGGCCAATTGTGATCACATTTTCAAGGCGCAGTACATCTTCCTGCATCACCACCCGGTCGACACCTTCCGGCACCGGCGCACCAGTGAAAATACGCACCGCTTGTCCCGCGCCAACGCTGCCGTCAAAGCCTGACCCGGCAGCGGATTCACCAATTACGGTAAATTCAGCCCCCGGCGTGAGCGCATCATTGGCAACGCCATAGCCATCCATGGAGGAGGCAGCAAAAGGCGGCTGGTTACGTTTTGTGATCACATCCTCGGCCAAAACCCGGCCCGAGGCTTGGTGTAAGGGCACCAATTCCATCGGCAAAGGGGTAAACAGATCGGTGATTTTGTTCAGGGCTTCGGTGACAGTCAACATTCACGTCGCCTCGTAACGGCCTGATTTACCGCCATCTTTCAGATCAACCTTGATGTCGGTGATCTGCATCGCACGATCCACCGCCTTGAGCATATCGTAAACCGTCAACGCGGCCACGGATACCGCTGTCAGCGCCTCCATCTCGACCCCGGTCTGGCCCGAGGTTTTGACCGCGGCTGTTATCACAACGCTGTTGCGGGCCTCATCCGTGTCCAGATCAAGTGCAACTTTAGTAATTGGCAAGGGATGGCAAAGTGGGATCAGATCGGCGGTTTTCTTGGCCGCCATGATGCCGGCAAGGCGCGCGATACCCAGAACATCGCCCTTTTTGGCGGTGCCTTGCAGGACAAGCGCCAGCGTCGCCGGCTCCATAATCACCCGGCCCGAGGCGGTGGCAATGCGGTCGGTCACATCTTTGTCGGACACATCAACCATATGCGCCGCGCCGCTGTCATCAAAATGGGTTAATCCGGTCATTTATCGTTCCCTGTCAGAAGGTTGCGCGTGGCGCTGGCCACATCGGCCTGGCGCATCAGGCTTTCGCCAATCAGAAAGTTCCGCGCGCCATATTCGGCCAGATCGGCCAGATCGGTGGACGTAAAGATACCGCTTTCCGCTACGATCATCCGGTCATCGGGCACCCTTGCGGCCAGTTCGCGGGTGGTATCAAGCGCGACCTCAAAGGTTTTGAGGTTGCGGTTGTTGATGCCCATCAAGGGCGATTTCAGCCTGCAGGCGCGCGCAAGCTCGTCGCCATCATGGACTTCCAGCAGCACATCCATACCCCAGCCAAAGGCGGCGTTTTCAAGTTCGGCGGCCTGAGCGTCGCTGACCGAGGCCAGAATAATCAAGATGCAATCGGCCCCAAGGGCGCGGGCTTCGGCCACCTGATAGGGGTCATAGATGAAATCTTTGCGCAGGGCGGGCAGGGCGACCGCGCCGCGCGCTGCCACCAGAAATTCATCGGCCCCTTGAAAGGAAGGGGTGTCGGTCAGAACGCTGAGGCAGGTCGCGCCGCCGATCTCATAGGCGCGCGCCAGCTCGGCCGGGTTGAAATCCGCCCGGATCAGGCCCTTGGACGGGCTGGCCTTTTTGATCTCGGCGATCAGGCCATAGCCGGATTTTGACGCCTCGACTAGGGCTGCATGAAAGCCGCGCGGGGGGTCGGCGGCGCGGGCCTCGGCTTCAACCTCGGCCATGGGGCGCACTAGTTTACGCGCGGCGACCTCGTCCAGTTTATAGGCTTTGATCTTGTCCAGAATGTTACTCATGTCTCTACCGGTGTCAGTTTGGCGAGGGCTTCGATCTTGGCTTTTGCCGCGCCGCTGTCAATGCTTTCGCGTGCCATTTCAACACCTTGAGGCAATGTCTTCACCTTGTCAGCGACAATCAAAGCGGCGGCTGCGTTCAGCAGAACCGCATCGCGATAGGCGCTGGCCTCACCCTCTAGCAGCGCGCGGAACGCTGCACCATTTTCAGCGGGTGTGCCCCCCAGAATGTCCTTGAACGGATGCACCGGCAGGCCCGCATCCTCGGGATGGATCTCGCGATCTTCAACCGTGCCATCCTCAAGTGCTGCGATCCACGACACCCCGGCGATCGAGATTTCATCAGTGCCGTCTGACCCATGCACCAGCCACGCCTTGTCCGAGCCAAGCGCGTGCAAAGTTTCCGCCATGGGGCGGATCACGTCGCGCGAATAAGCGCCGGTCAACTGGCGTTTGACACCAGCCGGATTGGTTAGCGGGCCAAGAATGTTGAATATCGTGCGGGTGCCGAGTTCCTGACGCGAGGGCATCACATGGCGCGTCGCCGGGTGGTGCATGGGGGCCATCATGAAGCCGATGCCAACCTCGTTAATCGCGCGCTCGACCACATCGGGGCCGACCATGACGTTGATGCCCATGGCCCCCAGCGCATCGGCAGCGCCTGATTTGGAGGACAGATTGCGGTTGCCGTGTTTGGCCACGACCACGCCGCAACCGGCCACCACAAAGGCGGTGGCGGTGGAAATATTCAGCGTGCCCTTACCGTCGCCGCCGGTGCCAACGATATCCATGGCCCCCGCAGGCGCGCGCACCGCCAAGCATTTGGCGCGCATCACGGCGGCGGCGGCGGCGTATTCGTCAACGGTTTCACCACGGGTGCGCAGGGCCATCAACAGGCCACCGATCTGGCTTGGTGTTGCGTTGCCTTCCATGATCGCGCCAAAGGCGATTTCGGCCTCCGCACGGGTCAGAGGGCGCTCGGCGGCGGTGCCCATCAGCTCTTTCAAGGCGTCTTTCATGCGGGTTCTTTCACATCTCTTAGGAAGTTCTTAAGCATTTTGTGGCCATGTTCGGATGCAATGCTTTCGGGATGAAACTGCACGCCGTGGATTGGCAGGCTTTTGTGGCGCAGGCCCATGATGGTGCCGTCTTCCAGCCAGGCGGTGATTTCAAGGCAGTCGGGCAGGCTGTCCCGCTCCACCACAAGCGAATGGTACCGCGTGGCGGCAAACGGGCTGGGCAGGCCGTCAAACAGGCCTTGGCCATTGTTGTGCATGGGTGCGGTTTTGCCGTGCACGATTTCGTGGCAGCGGATGACCTTGCCACCAAAGGCCTGGCCGATGCTCTGGTGGCCAAGGCAGACGCCGATCAGCGGCAGCTTGATTTCAGCCGCCGCACGGGTCAACTCAAGGCAAATTCCGGCCTGATCCGGGTCACAGGGGCCGGGCGACAGCAAGATTGCAGACGGGTGCTGCGCCAAAACCTCGGCGCATGTCAGCTCGTCATTACGCACGACCTTTACCTCGGTGCCCAGTTCACCCAGATAGTGGACAAGGTTCCATGTAAAACTGTCGTAATTGTCGATCAGAACCAGCATTGGCGCATGGCTTTCCATCTTATGGCCGGAGATGGGGAATAAGGGGTGAACCCGGCGCGCATTCGCGCTATAAATGCCCAGAGGCGCGGCGAATGGTCAAGGGCGAATGGTCAAGGCTGTGCGGGCAGATAAATTACGGAGGCACGCATGAGTGGCGGGTTTGGCATAGGTTTTTTCAAAGGCACCCTGTTTTCGCTGATCGGGCTAAGCGCGCTGTCGCTGGCGATGCCGCTGACCCCGGTTGACCCCGGCAAGGCTTCACAGGTTGATCTGACGACGCCGACCGGCTCGGGCTTTAACGCCGAGCGCAAGGATATCAACCCGGTGCTGCCCGATACCGATCAAAGCGTGGTCAAGGAGGGCGTGAGCAAACCGGTTTCCGAGGCGACACCGGAAAACCCCGCGACCGACACGACCACGGCAAAGCAGCCGCAAAGCCAAAGCGGGGTGGAGCTGGGAAGCGTTGAAGCTGGTGACGCGGGCGCGGATGTGACCACGCCCAAGGGTGATGCGCCGCTGGTGAATACGCCGCCGGTTCTGGGCCTGCCGATGCCCGAGATTGACGCGCCAGTGCGCGAAATTCCAGTCAACCGGCTGCCGGTGGTTGATCCGCCCGCAACCGAGGTTGATGCGCCGCCGGCGATTGATGGTGCTGAAAGCAGCGCCGCGGATGCCCTGGACGCAAGCACGGTTGCGGCAAATACCGCCGCCAAGGGCGCGCTTTTGCGTAACAAAACGGTGTTCCAGAACCCGTCGGGCAAACCCCTGATGTCGATCATCCTGCTGGATGCCGGGGCCGAGGGGCTGAAAAAGGAGGATTTGCTGACGTTTTCCTTTCCGGTGACCTTCGCGCTTGATCCCAACGCGGCTGGCGTGACGGCTGATGCCAAGGTTTATGCGCGCAAGGGGTTCGAGGTTCTGGCCATGGCCCCAACTGGTACCCAGGCGCTGGAGGCGGCGGAAAACGACGCCGATATCGCCGCCGCCCTATCCGGTATTTTTGCCAGGATCCCGCAAGCGGTAGGGCTGGTGGACCAGCCCGAGGCCACCTTGCAGCAATCACCGAAACTGGCCGCGCAGGTGATCGCCAGCTTTGAAGAAACCGGCCACGGCTTGCTGACCTATGACATCGGTCTGAATTCAACCGATCAAAAGGCGCGGTCGGCTGGGATTTATGCGGATACGGTGTTTCGCGTGCTCGATAGCGAGGGCGAGAATGCAACCAAGATCAAACGCTATCTTAACCGCGCGGTGCTTGAGGCCGGCAAAAACGGCAGCGTGATCGTGATTGGGCGAACCTATCCCGAGACAGTGACAGCCCTGTTCAGTTGGGCGCTGAGCGCAAAATCGGCAACGATTTCGCTGGCACCTGTATCGGCGGTGTTGCTGGGCGAATAGGGCGTGGTGTGAAAAATTATTCCCGAATAATTTTCAAACGGAAGAATTTTCGATATTATTCTTCTTGGCTGAAGGGAAGGAAATTCAATTCCGGTCGCTGAACTTCACAAACAGGCCTGCATCCTTGGCTGCCTGACGTAAGGCTTTGGATTTGTTGACGGTTTCCTGAAACTCGGCCTCGGGGTCACTGTCATAGACCACGCCACCACCAGCCTGAATATAGAGTTTCTCGTCCTTGGTGACCGCCGTGCGCAGGGCGATGCAGATGTCCATATCACCATTGGCCGAGAAATAGCCGACGCCGCCGCCGTAAACCCCGCGTTTTTCGTGCTCAAGTTCGTCGATGATCTGCATGGCACGGACTTTGGGCGCGCCGGAAACCGTGCCTGCGGGCAGGCCAGCCAGCAGGGCTGACAGCGCGTCTTCGCCCTCGCGCAGCTCACCCACCACGTTGGAGACGATGTGCATCACATGCGAATAACGCTCGATCAGATATTGCTCGTTTGGGTTGACGCTGCCGATTTTGGCGACGCGGCCGACATCGTTGCGGCCGAGATCAAGCAGCATCAGATGTTCGGCGCGCTCTTTCGGGTCGGCCAGCAGATCAACCTCGTAAGCCTTGTCGGCCTCGGGCGTATCCCCGCGCGGGCGGGTGCCTGCGATCGGGCGGATGGTGACCTCATCGCCTTGCAGGCGCACCAGAATTTCCGGGCTGGCGCCGATCACCTGAAAGCCGCCAAAGTTGAAATAGAACATATAGGGCGATGGATTGGTGCGCCTGAGTGCGCGATAAAGCGCAAACGGCGGCAGGGTGAAATCCTGCGTCCAGCGCTGCGAGGGCACCACCTGAAAGATGTCACCAGCGCGGATATAATCGCGTGCCTTTTCGACCATGGCGAAATATTCAGCCTTGGTGGTGTTGGAAACCGGTTCGGCCACGTCGGATTTATCGCCGAGATCGCGGCTTTCATTCGGCGCTTGCCGATCCAGATCACGCACCGCGTCCATCACCCGCTCAGCCGCTTGGGCGTAGGCCGCGCGGGCGGATAATCCACCCGCAGACCATGCGGGCGACACCACCGTCACCTCGCCCTTGACGCCATCGAGCACCACCACCACCGAGGGGCGCAGCATGATCGCATCGGGCAGGCCGAGCGGATCGGGGTTGATGTTTGGCAGGTGTTCAACGAGGCGGATCATGTCATAACCGAGATAGCCGAACAGACCGGCGCAAATCGGCGGCAGGCCATCAGGCAGATCAATATGGCTTTCAGCAATCAGCGCGCGCAGGGCGGTGAGGGGGGCGCCATCAACCGGTTGAAAGGCGTCGCCGTCATAGCGCGCCTCGCGGTTCAGACGGCTGGTCTGGCCGTGACATTGCCAGATCAGATCGGGCTTCATGCCGATAACCGAATAGCGCCCGCGCACTTCGCCCCCGGTGACACTTTCCAGCATGAAGGCATCCTTGCGGGCCTGCGCCAGCTTCAGCATCAGGCTGACCGGCGTGTCCAGATCCGCCGCGAGCCGGGTGAACACCACCTGATTTTGCCCGGCGTCAAAACCTTGGGCGAAATCGTCAAACGCAGGCTCGATCGCCATCTCAGGGGATTTGCCGGTGAACCGCATCGATCAGCGGCTGGTTGACGGTGATACCAGCCTCGTCGCGCAGGGCGGTGGTGAAAGCCTCGATCACATCATTGCCAAGCTGGGTGGAGAATTGCGCCGCCACATTGGCCAGAATGGTCTTGCTGGCTTCGGCCTTGGGATCAAACGGGGTGATTTTGGTGAGCTGGCTCAGCACCACCTGGGCGCTGTCCTCGATCACCTGAACGGCGTCAGGGTCAGCCTCAAAAACCGTGGTCACCAGATCGGCAGGGGCGTTTTCGGCCTGCTGATCGCGGCGCAAATCAACCTCGGCTTTCGCCACCAGCCCCAGATCGGTGAAGGTTTCGCCAGCCCCCAGCCGGGCCTTATAGCTGTCTGCCAGCGCCAGCACTTGCCGACGGGTTTGCGCCGCTTTCCAATCGGTAATCACCTTATCCGTAACCTCGTCAAGCGGGATCAGGGCGGGGGGGGTGATGCTGTCCAGACGCAGGGCAAAGATACCGCCATCGCTTAGCATCAGCACTTCGGGAAAATCGCCTGTCTGGGCGGCCTCGGCCGTGGTGCGGAATGTGTCATAAGCGATGATGTCGCCCGGCTCACCGGTGTCACCCGCCACATATTTGAGGCTGGCAACATTCATGGCGGTTTCCGCCGCGATGTCTTCCAGCGATACCCCACCCGCCAGCAGATCGTCGATATTGGTCACGTCGTCCTGCACCACGCGCCGGGCCTGATCGGCCACATATTCGCGTTTCAGAACGGCTTTGGCGTCTTCAAAACTGGTGAATTGGGCCGCCAGAACCGCGTTCACACGAAACAATGCCGGCCCAAGCTCGGAGTCAACGGGGCCAACAACGCCGGGTTCACTGAGCAGAAAGACGGCCTTGCCCGCCGCATCCGAAAGATCGGCCTCTTCAACCTGTCCCATATCGACATCGGCAAGCGTCAGGCCGCGCGTGGCGACGATATCGCCGAAAATCTTGCTGCCCGAGGTGATCTGGTCAAGCGCATCCTGAGCTTCGGCCTCGGTGGCAAAAACCAAGCGATCAACGATGCGCCGGTCCGGCTTGTTGAAGCGCGTGTCCTGATCCTTATAAAGGCCCAGAAGCGTCTCGTCATCCACCTTGATCGTGTCATAAAGCATATCGGGCGTCAGCAGCACATAGGTGATGTTGCGAATTTCCGGCGCGGTGTAAGCCTCGGGAGCGGCCTTATATTGTTCGTCGATCTGGGCCGCATTCGGTTCGGGCACCGGCGCGTCCAGCAGGTTGGCATCAACCACCGCCCAGGAAAAATTGCGGGTTTCCCCGAGGTAGTTGAACAACGCCAACCCGTAGGCGTCATCAGCATTAATGCCGCTGACTACGGCGGTTTGCAGCAGATTGCGCGCGGTGTCTTTGCGGATGCTGGCATCATAGCCAGAGGGGGTCAGGTTGGCCTGAGCCAGGGCGGATTCGTAGGCGATTTTATCAAATGAGCCAGACATGGCCTGAAAGGCCGGGGTCGCCAACAAGTTGGCCTTGACCCGTTCATCCCCGACTGACAGGCCGATGCGGGCGTTTTCACCATCAAGGGCGGCGGTGTTCAGAACCGTGCTCATGACCTGGGCGTCAATACCAAAGGATAGCGCCTGCTCCAGCGTGATATTGGTGCCGAATTGCTGGGAAATACCGCGCAATTGCGCGCGCAGAACGGTGACATATTCATCCACCGTCACTTCCTGATCGCCCACCGAGGCGATCGCCTGTGAGCCGCCCGAACCGACAGAGCGCACGCCAAATCCGGTCAGGGATATGACCAGCAGGCCCAGCAGGGCATAAATAACCATATTGTTCTTTTTCTTGGCGCGCAGCGGAGCGGACATGTATCGGCCTTTCGTCACTTGAATTTTGCAGGAGTATTAGGGCCAAGGCGCGCCCGACACAAGAGAGGGCTTGGCGGCAATCCGGCTTGTCGCCAAGAAGTGATGCTTTGTGGTCTTTAGAGCTAATCCAATCCAGTTGAATTCACCCATCGAGCTGAGCGCGCTTGGAAATACAAACGCTGCCTCGGGCCGATGGGTGATTACCTGAATCCAAAATGATTGCTTTCGTTCAAAATGTGGTTTTTGATGCGGCGATTAGTCTGGCGAATGTCCAAAATAATCGTTGACTTATTCGTGTGCCTGAACTTGCTTCGCTAGCCCGCTAGCCCGCTAGCCCGCTAGCCCGCTAGCCCGCTAGCCCGCTAGCCCGCTAGCCCGCTAGCCCGCTAGCCCGCTACCCGCTAGCCCGCTAGCCCGCTAGCCCGCTAGCCCAGCATTTTATCGGTGATACTGGCGGGCAATGTTCCGGCCAGCGGACTGAAATCGCCGCAATCGAACATGGCTTGTCCGGCGTCATAAATCGCGCGGTGGGTCAGGCGGGCCAAGGCGGCCCCAAGGCTGATCCGTGCCACACCAAGGGCGGCGAACTGCGCGCGACTGGTTCTGGCGTAAGGGCCGGCGGCCAGGGCGTTGATCGGGGCCTTGATCTCGGTGCAGATGCGCCTGAGGTCGGCCATGGTTTTCGGGAGCGGCGCATAAAGGCAGTCAGCCCCGGCGGCTTCAAAGGCCTTGAGGCGCTTCATGGTTTCCTCGATGTCGTATTGACCTTGCAGGATGCCATCGGCGCGCGCCACCAGCACGAAATCACGCGGTAAGGCGCGGGCCGCATCAACCGCGGCGCGGATACGTTCAACCGCCAGATCAAAATCATAGGCGCAGTCGGCGGGCAGGGCGGTGTCCTCGATGGAAATACCGGCCAATCCGGCCTCGGCTGCCAGCCGCACGGTTTGCGCGCAAGTTTCCGGTGCTTCGCCAAAGCCGTTTTCAAAGTCGCCCGAGACCGGCAGGTTTGTGGCTACCACCAGATCGGCAGCGTGGGCCAGCGCCTCGTCGCGGCTGAGGGTTCCCTGATCGGGGCGGCCAAGGGTGAAGGCCTGCGCGCCAGAGGAGGTGCCAATCGCCTGCGCCCCAAGTGCCGCCAGCATTTTGGCGCTGCCCTGATCCCATGCATTGGCAAGGATGAATGGATTGCCGGGTTGGTGCAGGGCGCGAAACGCCGGGCCGGGGTCGTGTCTGGGCATGGGTTTTCCTTTTCAAAACCGAGGGGCTGTCTGCCCCCCGCACCCCCCGAGGGTATTTGCGCCACAAGGAAGGGTGATTAGGTGATCTTACTTTGGGCAAAGGTTGCCAGCCGCTTCAAAGCGTCCACAAATCGGCTGTCCTCAACCGTCATCGCCACCCGAATATGGCCCGCAGCGGCTTTGCCGAAACTTTCGCCGGGCATGACGGCGATCATTTCGGCCTCCAGCAGGGCCAGCGCGAAGTCTTCGCCGCTCAAACCGGTGGCGCGGATATCGAGCATCAGATACATCGCACCGGACGAGGGCACCGTATGCAGGGCGTTCACGCCTTTGAGTGCCTCTTGCGCCAGCGCGCGACGGCGGCGGAATACTTCGCCGACGCGTTTTTCCAGCGGATCACCCTGCTCAAGCGCGAACAGGGCGGCGGCCTGAATAAAGCCCGGCACGCCGTAGGTGGTGCAGGTCGACAGATCAATCAGCTTGGTGATGACGTCTTTCGGGGCGACGATCCAGCCAACGCGGCTGCCGGTCATGGCGTGGCTTTTGGACATGGAGCCGACCACCAGCGTGCGCTCGGCCATATGCGGCTGTGCGCGCGGTGTCAGATGTTCGCCAGTCCACACTTGTGTGTCATAAACTTCGTCTGAAATCAGCCACAGGTCATTCGCGCGCACCACATCGCAGATCATTTCGATTGTTTCGCGTGAATAAACCACACCGCTTGGATTGTTGGGCGAATTCATCAGCAGCGACCGCGCACCCTTTGCATGCGCCTCAAGCTCGGCCCGTGTCGGTTGGAAATCGTTCTCGGGGCTGGTCTGGATCGGCAAATCAATCGCCCCTGCAGCGCGCAGAGTGCCGGGATAGGTGGCATAGTAAGGGTCAAGATAAAGCGCGGTGTCACCGGGGTTCAGCACAGCGGTATGGGTGGCAAACAGCGCCGCCTGACCGCCCGGGGTGACGATAATGTTCTCGAAACTGGTCTCAACCCCCGTGCGGGTTTGCACCCGCGTCGCAATCGCCTCGCGCAGGGGCTGCATGCCGGGCACGATGGCGTAACCGGTGTTGCCGGCCATGGCGCTGTCATACATCGCGGTCAGGATTGGTTCTTCGGTTTTGATGTCATGCTCGCCAATCGTCAGTTCGATCACGTCCTCACCCGCATCTTTCATGGCGCGGGCTTTGTAAAACACATCCCAGCCATCGCTGCCGCCTTTGGTGATATTGGTGATCCGGTTGGAAAGTTTCATGTGCCTGTTCCTTGATGTTATCGCGCAGACGGCATCATGATTCGGGGGCCAATGGCAAGGGGGGTGGGCTTGCAAATCAGCGGGGCGGGCGATAGACGGGGCGCATGAGAACCTGCACCCCCATTTGTGGCACCTGCATTATCTGCTGAAAATACTCAGCGGGCCGTTCTCTTGTTTTCAAAACCATGACACAGTGATAGGCCTCGCCCAAGGGATTTGAGGGATAAACACGCGTGGAAATATGATGACCGAGATCAAGCTGTACAACACCAAGACCCGCAAGAAAGAGCTGTTCACGCCACTGGATGCGAACGATGTGCGCATGTATGTCTGCGGCCCGACGGTGTATGACCGCGCCCATATCGGCAACGCGCGCCCGGTGGTGGTGTTTGACGTATTGTATCGGCTGTTGCGCCATGTGTATGAGGCGGAGCACGTCACCTATGCGCGCAATTTCACCGACGTGGATGACAAGATCAACGCCAAGGCGGCCCAAACCGGGCGGTCTATTCGCGAGATCACGGATGAGACGATTGGCTGGTTTCTGGAAGACATGGGGGCATTGGGGGCGCTAGAGCCGGATAAGGCACCACGGGCGACCGAGTTTATTGCTGAGATGGTTGATATGATTGCGGAGCTGATTACGTCCGGCCACGCTTACGAGGCTGAAGGGCATGTGCTGTTTGATGTGACGTCTTACGAGAAATATGGCTCACTTTCGGGCCGCTCAATCGACGATATGATCGCAGGCGCGCGGGTTGAAGTTGCGCCCTACAAACGAAATCCGATGGATTTTGTCATGTGGAAGCCGAGTGTCGGCGATCAACCGGGCTGGAAAAGCCCTTGGGGTTACGGCCGCCCGGGCTGGCATATTGAATGTTCCGCCATGACCAAAGCGATCTTTGGCGAACGGTTCGACATCCACGGCGGCGGTCTTGATCTGGCCTTTCCGCACCACGAAAACGAAAAGGCGCAGAGCTGTTGTACGACGGGTGAGGATAGCTTTGCGCAGGTGTGGATGCATAACGAGATGTTGCAGGTTGAGGGCAAGAAAATGTCCAAGAGCTTGGGCAATTTCTTTTCGGTGCGGGAGTTGTTGTATCAGGGGGTGCCGGGCGATGTTATTAGGTTTGTGTTTTTGAGTACGCATTACCGCAAGCCGATGGACTGGACGGAGAAGAAGGCGAAGGAGGCAGAGGCGACGCTGCTAGGATGGAGAGCTTTAGTGAACTCTCAAATTGAAGACGTATCAACGGATATTGAAGGGAAAGTTCCTCCACCTGAAATAATTTGTGCGCTTGCGGACAACTTAAACACTTCATTGGCATTGAAGAATGTGAACGATTTTGCAAAAAGGGCCAAAAATGGAAGCGTTGGCGAAGCACGCGCTTTGGCCGAGGCAATGGCCTTCCTTGGGTTCGATCCATCTTGGGCGGGGGCATTTAGTGAGCTGCCGAGAATCGGAGTACCCAGCAATTGTGACCCCAATACAATCGTTATCGTTGAGGACCTTTTGACACAAAGAAACGAAGCACGCAAAAAGGGCAATTTTAAGAGAGCGGACGCTTTAAGAGATGGCTTCGCTGCACGCGTTTGCCGGAATGTTACGATGACCAAACAACACCTCTCCCTCTTCGACACTACCTTACGCGATGGCCAACAAACCCAAGGTGTTGACTTCACCGCAGAAGACAAGACCCGCATCGCTTTGGCGCTCGACACACTCGGCCTTGATTATGTCGAAGGCGGCTGGCCGGGGGCGAACCCGACCGACAGCGACTTTTTCGACAATGCGCCCGCCCTCAAGACTGCCACTTTCACCGCTTTTGGCATGACAAAACGCGCCGGGCGTTCGGCGGAAAACGATGATGTGCTGGCGGCTGTTTTGAACGCCAATACCCCTGCGGTATGTCTTGTTGGCAAGACGCATGACTTTCATGTCACCACGGCGCTGGGCATCAGCTTGCCGGAAAACCTCGCCAATATCGCGCAGTCTTTCGCCCATATCAGCGCCCAAAATCGTGAGCCTTTGTTTGACGCCGAGCACTTCTTTGACGGCTACAAAGCCAATCCCGATTACGCGCTGGAATGTCTGCACGCGGCTTATGACAACCACGCCAACTGGGTGGTTCTGTGCGATACCAATGGCGGAACCCTGCCGCATGAAATCCACGAAATCACCAAGGCGGTGATCGCCAGCGGCATTCCGGGCGAGCATCTGGGCATTCACACCCATGATGATACCGGCCACGCCATTGCCAATTCACTGGCGGCTGTGATGGCCGGGGCGCGCCAGATTCAAGGCACGCTGAACGGGCTGGGCGAGCGCTGTGGCAACGCCAATCTTATCAGCCTGATCCCGACATTGATGTTGAAAGACCCCTCCGCCAGCCAGTTTGAAATCGGCGTGACCGAAGACGGCCTGCAATCCCTGACCAAGCTCAGCCGCATGCTCGACGACATCCTGAACCGTGTGCCCAACAAAACCACGCCCTATGTCGGGGCCAGCGCATTCGCCCATAAGGCCGGGCTGCATGCCAGTGCGATTGTCAAGGATCCCAGCACTTACGAGCATGTGGAACCCGATACGGTTGGCAATGAACGCGTTATTCCGATGTCAAATCAGGCCGGTCAGAGCAACCTGCGCCGCCGTCTGGAGGATGCTGGGATTGCGGTTGAAAAAGGCGATCAGCGGTTGGCCAATATCCTGAACGAGGTCAAAGCGCGCGAGGATCGCGGCTATGCCTATGACACCGCGCAGGCCAGTTTTGAGCTGATCGCGCGGCGTGAGCTTGGCCTGCTGCCCGAGTTTTTCGAGGTCAAGCGTTACCGCGTCACGGTGGAGCGGCGACGCAACAAGCGCAATGAGGCTGTGACCCTGTCCGAGGCGGTGGTGGCAGTGAAAATCGCCGGTCAAAAGGTGCTTTCGGTGTCCGACAGTCTGGATCTGAATGGCAAGGATAGCGGGCCGGTGAACGCGTTGTCCAAGGCCCTCTCGAAAGATCTGGGGCCATATCAGGCCTGTATTGACGACATGAAACTGGTCGATTTCCGGGTGCGGATCACCGGTGGTGGCACTGCAGCGGTGACGCGTGTTATCATCGACAGCGAGGACGGGCAGGGGCGGCGCTGGTCGACCGTGGGCGTGTCCGCGAACATCGTGGATGCCTCGTTCGAGGCGCTGCTGGATGCGATTATCTGGAAGCTGATCCGCGACGATCAAAAGGTGGCCCAATGAAGTGGATCAGGAAAATTCTGAACGCAGTGGCGATTTCGCTGGTGATCTATTTCGCCATCGCTTTTGGCCTGGTCTATTCCCAAAGCCCGACCCAATTGACCGGCGAGGGCGGGCTTGATTTCAGCGCCGTGGCGGGCGTTGACACCCGCGAACCGGCGTCACTTGAGCCTTATGCAACCCGAAACGGCAGAGTTCTGACGGCGCGGCATTATCCGTCCGGGCGCAAGGATGCGCCGATGCTGGTGCTGGTGCATGGCTCGGGCTGGCATGGCTTGCAATTTGACGCTTTGGCGCGAAAACTGTCGGCGCGCGCCGATGTGATCGTGCCCGATCTGCGCGGCCACGGGGCCAATCCGGCCCGCCGTGGTGACGTGGATTACATTGGCCAGCTCGAGGATGATCTGGCCGATCTGATTAAAGAATACCGCCGCAAGGGGCAGTATATCATTCTGGCGGGTCATTCCTCGGGCGGGGGGCTGGTGGTGCGGTTTTCGGGTGGCAAAAACCGCTATCTGATCGACGGCGCGGTGCTGCTGGCGCCGTTCCTGAAGTATAATGCGCCAACCACGCGGGAAAACTCCGGCGGCTGGGCGCAGCCGATGGTGCGGCGTATCATTGGCCTTTCGATGCTGAACAATTTTAACATCACCGGCTGGAATGATCTGCCGGTGATCCAGTTCAACTTTCCCAATTCGGTGCTGTTTGGCCCACTGGGGGCGACCGCAACCATCTATTACAGTTACCGGATGAACACCTCGTTCGCACCGCGCCCGGACTATCTGAAAGACGTGGCCGCGCTGCCGAAATTCCTGCTGATTGCCGGGACCGAGGACGAAGCCTTTTTCGCCGAACGCTATGAGCCGGTGATGAGCGAGGCAACCGATAAGGGCCAATACCGGCTAGTCACCGGTGTGTCGCATCTGGGTATCGTGGACGCGCCAGCAACTGCGAAAGCGATGCTGGATTTCATTGATGCCATTGCGGATTAGACCTCATGAGCATTGATGCCTGCGCCGAAAAAGTCAGGCGAGGCGATCCCGACCGTTTTGCCACCGCCCTTATCGCCCCACCGGAAATGCGCAGCCGCCTGATGGTGCTTTACGCCTTCAACCTTGAGATCGCGCGGGCACCTTGGGTGACCAACGAGCCGATGATCGCCGAGATGCGCCTGCAATTCTGGGCCGATGTGATAGACGAGATCGCGGACGGAAAGCCTACCCGCAGCCATGAGGTAGCCGGGCCGCTGGCTGATCTGGTGCAGGCGGCGGTTCTGCCGGTGGCGGATTTGCACGCCATGGTTCAGGCGCGACGTTTTGACATTTACCGCGAGCCGTTTCAGGACGCGGCGGCGCTTGTCACCTATACGCGCGCCAGCGCTGGCAGCCTGATGTGGCTGGCGGCCCGGGCGCTGGGCGCGGATCGGAATTGCCGCGACCTGGTTGCGGATTTTGGCGGCGCGACCGGGGTGGCCGGATTGCTGCGGGCCAATGCCGAGCTTGCACGGCGCGGGCATGTGGTTTTGCCGGATCAAACCCATCCCGCAATTGCGCAACTTGCCAATGGGGCATTGAAAAGTTTACGCCATGCCCGGCTCGACCGCCGCAGGGTGCCAAAATCGACTCTCGCAGCCCTGTTGGCAGGGTGGCAGGCTGACGGAATATTGAAGCGCGCGCGCAACTCGCCGCAAGTGGTGCTGGACGGTACGCTGGAGGCTTCGGAATTCGCCAAGCGAAGCGGGCTTGTCTGGCGTTCAGTCGTGGGCCGTTGGTGAAACCAGCTATCGAGGCTAAATCCGGTTGACCTTCTGATACCGCATCAACCAGATCAACGCGCCACCGGCCAGCGCCAGAAACGGCACCATCGCGTAATTCACCGAGTTCCAGCCATCGGTCACATTACCGCCCGAACAGTTCATCAACAAGCCCGATGACAGGGACGCGACGGTCACCATGCCAAACACGATCATATCATTGATGCCCTGAATGCGGCCCCGCTCCTCGATTGTATGGGCCGAGGACAGCAGCGTGGACGCGCCAATAAAGCCGAAATTCCAGCCGATGCCCAGCAGTATGAGGGCGACATAGAAATTCATCAACTGCACCCCGGCAAGCGCCACCAGCCCGGCCCCGGCCAGAATAACCAGCCCGATAGTCATGATTTTCAGCACGCCAAAGCGCAGGATCAGATGGCCGGTAAAGAACGATGGTACATACATCGCCAGCACATGGCCCATCACCACATTGGCGGCCTGACTTTGCGCGTAACCAAAGCCGACGACAGCCAAAGGGGTCGAGGTCATGACCAGATTCATCAGCGCGTAAGACACCATCGCGGCCACGATCGCCACGATGATAATTGGCGATTTCAGCATCTCCATCCGGCTGCGGCCATGAACCGTGCCGGCCACAGGTTTGGGCGGGGTCGGGATGTCGAGGAACAGAAACAGGATTGCGCCAAAGACATTGAGGCCGATCACTGCCAGATAGGTGCCCAGAAACGGCACCGATGCCGCATCCGATGTCAGGGTCGAAAGCTGCGGGCCGATCACGGCTGAGGCCAAACCGCCCGCCATGACGTAAGACATCGCCTTGGGGCGAAACGCCTCGCTTGCGGTGTCAATGGCGGCAAAGCGGTAAAAGCCGTGCGCCGACATATAAATGCCGGTGAAATATGAGCCGAGCAGGAACAGCGGAAACGACGATACCGACAGTGCATAAGCCGCGATGGCGGCCCCAATGGCGCCGCTGGTCACGCCGCAAAAGAAACCGGCCTTGCGCCCGAACCTCTGCATCAGGGCCGACATCCACGGTGCCGTGGTCATGGAGCCGAACACGATCATGGAAATCGGTAATGTGGCCCAGCAGACATTGCTGGCCAAAGATTGCCCGGCCAACCCGCCAAGCACAAAGATCATCGGCATCTGCGCCCCGATCAGGGCCTGGGCCAGAACCAGTACTTTGACATTGCGAATGGCGCGCGTGTTTGGGTGTGCGATATCAGTCATAGAACATGACCTATCTCGGCAAATCACCGCTGCCAAGGGCTAATTGACAGGGTCAATCAATATGCGCGCTAGACCCGGTCGATCACATGCGCGAACGAGCCGGACACGCGGCCGTTGACAAGGCCCATATCGGGCAGGGGGTCGCCCTCGGCGTTTTGGGCTTTGAACAGGGGCGCGCCCTTGCTTTGGATCGTGCTGGCATAGTGAAACTCATGCGCCGTCAATTCACCGGAAAACGGGCCGCCCAATGGGCTGAGATGGCGGTATCCGAGGTGCAGCCTGCGTTTGGCAAAACTGGTTTCAAGCGCCAGCAACCCGGCCATGGCGTGCCTTTTGCCATCGGCGTCAATCAGGCCGTCGCCCAACACCATATAACCACCGCATTCGCCATAGATCGCGGCGGTTTTCGCCGTGTGGCGAAGCCCGTTCAGAAAATGCGCATTTGCTGCCAGACGACCGGCATGCAGCTCGGGATACCCACCCGGCAGGAACACCAGATCGCAATCCGGCGGGGCCTGATCGTCGAGGGGCGAGAAAAAGCTGATCTCGGCCCCGGCTTTGCGCCAATCCGCCAGCAGATGCGGATAGGCAAAAGCAAAGGCCGCATCCCGCGCGATTGAAATGCGCTGGGCGGGGGGCGTGAAAGCAGGCGTGCTGACGGGCGCGGGCAGGGGGGCTGCCAGCGCCAGCAGCCGATCCAGATCAAGACAATCGCTCACGATATCCGCCACCCGCTCCAGATATTCCTCAAGATCGGGCCGCTCGCTGGCCTGCACCAGCCCCAGATGGCGCGACGGATGTTCCAGCCCGCTTTGGCGGCGCACCGCCCCCAAAACCGGCAGGCCCGAGCCCGCAAGCGCGCCTGTCAGCATTGCTTCGTGGCGCGCCGATCCGGTGTTATTGAAAATCACCCCGACCACGCCCACGTCATTGCGGTGATTGGCGAACCCCTCAACCACCGCCGCCACCGATTGCGATTGTTTGGCGGTGTCAAGGATCAGAACC
>JAADIC010000147.1 GCA_013151535.1 Alphaproteobacteria bacterium
AACCTGACAGGGCGCGCCCTCGATGCCGTCTTTGTCGATAATCATGCGGCCCAGCATCTGATAACCGCCGCAAATACCCAGCACATGACCGCCGCGCCGAATGTGGGCGGCCAGATCAATATGCCAGCCCTGCGCACGGAAATAAGCCAGATCGGCGATGGTGGATTTGCTGCCGGGGATCAGAACGAGGCTGGCGTCACCCGGCAGAGGCTGGCCCGCTTCGATGATTTCAATGCTGACATTTGCTTCCTGCGCCATGGGGTCAAGATCGTCGAAATTGGCGATGCGTGACAGGCGTGGCACGGCGATTTTGAAGGTGCCGCCTTTGGTCGAGGCGATGTCCATGATGTCTTCGGCGGGCAGCTTGTGGGCCGCATCGAACCACGGCACCACGCCGATGGACGGCCAGTTGGTGCGGCTGGCGATCTCGGACAGACCGGCCTCAAACAGGGCGGGATCACCACGGAACTTGTTGATGATAAAGCCTTTTATATGGGCAGCATCCTCGGGCGGCAGCACCGTGTGGGTGCCGACAATCTGGGCGATGACACCGCCGCGATCAATGTCACCGGTCAGGATCACGGGTACATTGGCGGCCTCGGCAAAGCCCATATTGGCGATGTCACCCGCCCGCAAGTTAATTTCGGCCGGGCTGCCAGCGCCTTCGACAATCACCAGATCGGCCGCGTCGCGCAGGCGGTTGAAACTGCCCAGAACCGCCGCCATCAATTGCGGTTTCAGCTTGGCATAATCGCGCGCCGCCACTGTCGCCAGTCGCTGGCCCTGCACAATAACCTGCGCGCCGGTGTCACTTTCGGGTTTCAGCAGAACCGGGTTCATATCGGTGTGCGGCGCAACCCCAGAGGCCAGCGCCTGCAAGGCCTGCGCACGGCCAATTTCGCCGCCATCCGTGCTGACGGCGGCATTGTTTGACATGTTTTGCGGCTTGAACGGGCGCACCTTCAGGCCGCGCGTGCGATAGGCCCGGCACAGGCCCGCCACCAGCATCGACTTGCCGACATTCGAGCCAGCCCCCTGTATCATGATGGCTTTGCGCATGTTGCCCCCCGCTTCGGCCATAGCTGATTCTAACGGCGTGCTAAAGCGGCTTTTGGTCCGGCACGGAAGGGTGGATGAATTCCGAGGGGTCCAACAGGGCCGCCCGCTTTTTGCGCCACAGGAACAGCCATGCGCCCTTGCGACGCGCCCCGAATGCCGGGGCAGTGGCATCGGTCAGAAAACGCGCGCGCCAGTTTTCGGGCAGGGGCAAACCACAGCTTTGCGCCCGTTCCAGCAGCCAGATCAGCGGGATGTTCGATAAGGGCCGCGCCGCCTGAAAGTCACCGATATGCCCCCCCACATCTCCATGCGCACCGCGAAACCACGCCTGTTCCAGCCGCCCGCTCCAATCGTCGCGCGATTTCCACAGCACCGGGGTGAAGGCGCGGCGATCTTCGTTCATTGCCAGCGCCTGAAAGCCGTTGCGGGTGGCGTGGCCCAAAGCGTGATTGTGAAAATCCGTCGGTTTGGGGGCAAGGCGCCACAGCAGCGGATATTGGATGCCGAGCGCCTTGACAGTGTCCCAGACGCCGATCATTTCGATGCGCACATCCTTGCAGCAGAACCTGTTGGCGAAGGTTTGCGCAGCGGGGCTGACGCGGTCTTGCCGGTAATAGCGGAATATCTGGCGGATGTTGCGTTCGGTGGCGTGCGAGCGGTGCAAAAGGCCGATGCGATCGATCACCCCGGCCAATGAGCGCACAGCGTAAGCCCCGCGCGAAAATCCCAGCAGGTAGATCTTGTCACCCGGCCGGTATCGCGAGGCAATCGCCCCATAAGCACGGCGCATTTGCCGGGTTAGGCCGGTTCCGGCGGCCACATCCACCATCGAGCGCCAGTTGCACCACTGAATACCCTCCTCATAGATCAGCGACAGGCGCGAGGTGCCGTTAACCTCCTGCATCAGCCGATAGGTCAGGCCGGCATTGGTTTCAAGCGACGGGTTCAGCGTGCTCAGGGTGCCGTCCATAATGACGACATGGGTGATCGGTGGGCGGGTCATGTGCGCTATAGGTAAGCCTCGGACGGGGCGGTGGGAACGCCGGTCATGGAAACGTGATCGCGCGTGTTTTGCTTGCATTCGCGTGAATTCTCTTCAATCCTTGCGTCAATCAGGGGGAATATGATGGCTATCGACGGATTTGACAGTTTTGATTTTGACGGGCCTTTGCTTGAGGGGGATCACATCTCTCACAAGGTCTATCACAAGGGCGAGGGGCCGCCGATTATTATCTGGCAGGAATTGCCGGGGATATTGCCGGAAATGATTACGCTGGGCGAACGCATGGCGGCGGCGGGCTATACGATTTATATGCCGCATCTGTTTGGGCGCATTGGCAAGTTTGATATGGGGCGCAACCTGTTGATGCTGTGCATCCGGCGCGAGTTTCATCTGTTCGCGGCCAGAAAATCCAGCCCCGTCACCAACTGGATGCGCGCCCTGTGCCGCGACGTGCAAATGCGCCATGATGGCCAGCAGGTCGGCACGCTGGGCATGTGTCTGACGGGTGGTTTTGCCTTGACGTTGATGGCGGATGACAGCGTAATCGGCGGCGTCGCCAGCCAGCCGTCTTTGCCGATGTTCAACCAGCGCGCCTTGCATATGAGCGATACCGAACTGGCCGAGGCCAAGGCGGCGATGGCGCATAAAGGCCCGGCGCTGGCCATGCGCTATTCCGGTGATCCCCTGTGCAAAGCGCCGAAACTGGAGGCGATCAAAGAGGCGTTTGGCAATGGCGTTGTCACCCACACCATCAGCGGTAAGGGCCATGCGCTGTTGACGGGGCATTGGTCGGACGAGGCTTATGACAAGATGATGGCATATTTTGCCGAGCGGTTCGGGGCGGCGTGATGGAGCGGGTCAAGTTCACCCAGATGAAGGATGGCGACCGCGCGGATTATGAATTCCTGACGGGCCATGAGATTGAGTATAGCAAAGGAACGGCGGGACGGGGCGGATATTGATTGGGTGGTGGCGGCTTTGTTGCATGACATTGGCGATATTTATGCGCCCTATAACCATGAGCAAATCCAATCCAATTGAATTCACCCTCCGGCCCGAACGCGTTTGAAAAACAAACGCTGCCTCGGACCGCAGGGTGAATGGTTGAATCCGGTTAGATTGGTTTCGCTCATGATGAATACGCCGCGACGATCCTGAGGCCCTTTGTGCGGGCGCAATGTGTGTGGTGTGTGCAGGTGCATGCGGATTTCCAGATGCTGTATTACGGTCACCATCTTGAAGGGTTTGACCGCAACAAGCGTGACCGGCACAAGGGTCACAAATATTTCGACGATTGCGCCGAGTTTTGCGAGCGTTGGGATCAGGCGAGTTTTGACCCGGATTATGACACGCTTTCGGTGGCGTTCTTTGCCCCGATGGTGGAGGAAGTATTTGCCCGCAAAGCCTATGATCCCATGGTGATTGGCGCGGCGGATCGGCCTTTGGTGGATGCGAGTGTGGCGGCTGGGCGGGGCTAGAGCGGCGTCCACACTATCTGATCCACTCAGTTATGTGCACGCGGACACAACACATTGTGGAACCCCAAATCAGGCAAGGATTTTGCGGTAATGCCAGCCCTCGACAAGTTGGGGGAAAAACGCGCAAGCGAGCTAATGGGCTAGCGGACTAGCGGGCCAATGGGCTAGCGGACTAGCGGGCTAATGGGCTAGCGGACTAGCGGGCTAATGGGCTAGCGGACTAGCAGGCTAATGGGCTAGCGGACTAGCAGGCTAATGAGCGGGCCTTGGTCGCCCCGACATTTCAATCCCTCTGGCCATATCTGTAAGATGAAACCTTGCAATAGCCACCGCCATGAGGCGGTTACCTCTCGGAGGTATAACCGCAATTCGGCCAATGGGGGGCTGGCATTTCTGCAGAAATGCCAAGAGGGACATTGTTCAGAGGTTCGTTTGGGCCGCGCATATTCTCCAAAACCCGGCGCGCCGCCGCTTGGGTTTTGATAAAATCTGGGCAACAGAGTGGGCCAGATACTGTGGACGAAGCGCTAAAGCGCCAACACTGTCACGGTTTCCACCTGCCCATAACCGTTGAAGCCCGTGGCCACGGCGTGGCTATAGGCCCCCATGCCCTGAAACAGCAGGTAATCACCGGGCGCTGATCGCCTCCGGCAGCAGGGTTTCGCCCGGCAAAACATCAATGCTGTCGCAAGTCGGGCCGAACACCAGACGCGGGCGGCTTGGGCCGGTGACGGGCTGGCCTTGAGGGGTCAGGATTGTCAGGCGGGTGTTGGCCTCGATATCCGGCAGTTCGGCCAATGCGCCGTAAGTGCCGTCGTTCAGGAACACCGCACCCTCGTCATTGATCGCTTTGATGCGGGTGGCAAGGGTGAAGGCCTCGGCCACCATGGCCCGGCCCGGCTCGCAGACCAGATGCGGGCGGTTGTGCGCAAAGGCGGCTTTGGTGGCTTGATCGATGGTCTGGAAAATCGGTTTCAGATCAGGGCGCGCGCCATTGCGGTGGCTGGGAAAGCCGCCACCGACATTCAGGCGATGCAGGCTCACGCCAGCGTGCCGCGCGACGTTCGCCACCGCATGGATATAGGTCTCCCACGCTGCCGGGTCTTTGCATTGGGTGCCGGGGTGAAAGGTCATGGAGGGGGTGAAACCAAGGCGCATGACCTCTTGCAGCAGGGCGGCGCATTTCTCCGGCCCGGCCCCGAATTTCGCGCCGAAATCGTAAGCCGCGCCTTTGATCGGCAATTTCAGGCGCACGGATATTTCAATGCCGTGGGGCGGGATGATCGCCGCCAGTTTCACCAGTTCGGAAAAGCTGTCGATGGAATAGGAGGCGACATTGTGGGCCTTGGCAAACGCGATTTCCGCAACCGAGCGCACGGGGTTGTTGTAATGCAGCGTGGCCCCGGGGCAGGCGGCGCGCACCAGCCTGATTTCGGCGGGCGAGGCCACATCGAAAGTGCTCAGACCTGCGGCCACCAGGTTCTCGATCACCACGGCTTGGGCATTGGCCTTCAGAGCATAGGTGACAAGGCCGGGAAATCCGTCCTGAAACCGGGCAAGGGTGGATTTCAGGATGTGCGGCGCAAAATAGCTGACGGGATGGTCGGGGCCGTGCTGGCCAAGATGATCCGCCGGATTGCCCCAGATAAATTTGCCGATGCCCATATGCGCGCGCTCCTGTTTTTGCCAGTTTCGCGCAGGGGCACGTCAGTATCACTTGTAATATTGTCGTTAATAGGGTTAGAACGGGCAATAATAACGAAATTATCGGCAATATGACGGATAATTTGGACAAATCCCTGTTGGCGGCGCTTGCGGCGGATGCGCGATGCTCGGTCGCCACACTGGCGCGGCGGCTGAATGTGGCGCGCACCACCGTGCAGGCGCGCCTTGAGCGGCTGGAACGCAACGGCACGATTGCCGGCTATACGGTGAAACTGGGCGCGGCGACGCGGCTCAACCGTATTCACGCCACGGTGCTGATGCAGGTCGAGCCACGCGCCACCGCGATGGTGC
>JAADIC010000171.1 GCA_013151535.1 Alphaproteobacteria bacterium
TCTGTGGCCGTTTGCCATAGAGTTTTTCGCCAAGCTGGCGGATGAGTTCGCGTTCGGGCCAGGTCAGGCGCTGATCATTGAGCGACACGGCGAGCATGCCCTGTTCGCGCCAGCCCTCGCGTTTGACCTGGTCGGGATTGCGACGGGCGCCGCCATAACCACGGGGCGTAAAGCTCATGCCGTGCACGCCACACCTCCCCCGGTTTCAATCGCCCAGAAAAGGATGGCGATGGCATCGGCCTCGTTGTCATCCTTGGGGTCAAAGCCACGCGCACGGGCGGCGTCGATCATCGCCTGCTTTGACGCATTGCCCTTACCGGTGGCGGATTTTTTAATCGTGCCAACCGGGACGCCTTGATACGGCACACCGCGCATTTCGGCCCACGCGGTTAGGACTGCCATTAGGCCTCCATAAACGTGCGAGGCATCGGTGCCGATATGTCGCCTGACTTCTTCGTAGTGGATCGTTGCGATTGGCCCCATCAGCCGATCCATTTCGCTCAGCCAGTTCTGGAAGCGCAGATAGCGCATGCCGCCACCATCATAGCGGTTCGGTTTGAACGATGCCGTGCCGCTGGTGATCAGGCTGTCCGCCGAGCGCAGCGCCCAGCCGGTGGTGGTGCCAAGATCGAGGGCAAGGACAGTTTTCGCGCTGCCAAGGGTGCGGGCCAGCGCGTCGCCAGAGATGTGTGCTTGTGTGTTCATTGTGAAGGCTCATAAATTCGAATGGGCCTTCGGCTTTGGTCACCGGCATAATACCAGTCCGGAGTCGGGCAAACAAGAAAATTCACCCGACGCCGGGGTGTCACCGCCTGTCACCATCTGTCACCAGCTTTTTCGCTGGGTGGTGACAAAAGTTTCCCTTTAAAAGCAATATCTTCACCACTGTCACCACCTGTCACCACCTAATTACTTTGTACATAGGAGGGAGTATGTGTTCGGGGAAAAACACACCTCTATATGTATAAGAGAGGAAGATGGCTGTTTTACTGGTGACAATGGTGACAACGTTGTTTTCATTGACCTTTTTCTGTCACCATCTAATGATGCAGATGGTGACAACGGGCGGGTGGTGACGGAGCGCACGAAAAAAGGCGCCCAAGCGAGCGCCCTTTCCAGTCTGGTTGTGCAATAGCCGAATTGATATCAGTCGGTTTCTTTGCGGTATCGCCATTCCCGTGCTTCTCCGGTCCGGCGTTGATACCGTTTCCAGTTTCGGGATTTCAGCCATGAGCCCGCGCGCATTTGATCCGGCTTCGTCCATCGCGCCGGCTCAATCCCGATGGCGTCTGCCAATATTTCTCCGACAGAAACATTGTTGAGCGGCTCAGCGCGCTCGAACTCTTCGTCCTGCCAGTCATCAAAACCTGCGTATCCGCGGTTTACGGATCGCTTTTCATGGGTCAGCCAGCGATCAATGAGGCCGTCCCAGGCATCAGACTGATACCGCTTGTCCTGCTCGTCGCGCGCGGCTTTCAGCAGTTTTTTGTCCTCAAGCCACCAGATCGCCCCGGCTTTGAACTGATGGACAGCCTCGGCCCAAAGCTGGTCGCGATCACGGGCGAGGCCGTCTACGTCAATGTCGCCGCAGCGAATGGGCCAAAAGCGCCGGTTTCCGGTCTCGTCGCGCAGATAGGTGTCGGGATTTACGGTGCCTGCGAACACGCATTGTCGTTTGATCTCGACCGTATGGCGGCCATAAGGCGGGCGGAACCGGTCGGTGGTGCGCGTCAGAAACGCCTTGATGCGCGAGACTTCGGCGCGTCCGATCGCATCGAGCTCGGCAATTTCAACGATCCAGACACCCTGCATGTGGATGGCAGCATCCTTGGAGCCAAGGTCCGGCAATTCATCCGTGAACCATTCCTCGCCCGCGAGAATCTTCAGCGCGGTCGATTTTCGCGCGCCTTGCTCACCTTCAAGGATCAGCATGTGGTCGGCCTTGACCCCGGGGCGAAAAATCCGCGCCACCGCCGAGATCAGCCAGAGCCCGCCCATGGCGTGGGTTAAATCCGTGGGGGCCGCCCCGAGGTATTGGCTGGTCCAGCTTTCCAGTCTGGGTGTGCCGTCCCAGATGAGGGATTGAAGATAGGCGCGGACGGGGTGAATGCGGATGTCGCGGGCAACGGCGCCGACAGAACGGCCCACCACCAGGGGGGCGACATTCACCTCGCGGTGCTGCAACCATTCCGCGGCACGAATATCATCGGAATCGTCCCAGGGCCGCGGATAGGTTACCTCTTTATCATGCCATGGCAGCGCGCCGAGGACGACAACTTTCTGAGCAAACTCGTCAAAGGCGATTACACCGGCGAATGCGGGGTCCGAGTTCAGCGCCATGATGACATTGGCCTCGTTGCGCTCGGGCGTGCCGGAGAGATCAAGCCGCAATCGATTGGCCCAGGCCGGTCGCGCAGCAGGTTTTATCAGATCGCCGGTGCTGTTGAGGCGGCGGCGCAAGACCCCGAGCTGTTTGTCGAGAATGGAGATGGCAATCCCGGTGCGGATTTTGATCAACGACAGCAGATGCCGCTCTTCCATCGGCTCAAGACGCGCCTTGACGATGCGGCCCATCAACGCGCCGAGGGCTGTGAGGTCCGGCGGATTGGTCAGTGCCTCGGTTTCTGCCGTAAGTGTATCGGCTGCCTTTTCTGGCGAGACCTCAGATGTCGTAGCCGGAACATCAGCTATGCCGGGTTCCACCTCTGATGGCAATGTGTCGTAATCAGCGCGCACCGCGCCTTTGATGAGATCATCGTTGAAATCGTCGCCGTTGCGCGGTGTTACAATCCGGTTCGGGATGTCCGCGATATTCAAGCGGTCAGAAAGTGTTGCAGCCGCCTGCCGACCAGCGTCGCCAGCATCGGCGTAAATGGTGACGTGCCGCGTTCCCTCGGGCCATTTGAACCGCGCCAGACCATCGGCCGAAAGCGCCGCCCAGACGGGAGTGCCGAAAATCACATGCGCCGCCAATGCCGTCTCGATCCCTTCCGCCACTCCAAGATGCCAGTCCTCTGGCAACGGGAACAGGCGCACGGCGGCGTCAGCGATGGTGCCCAGCATTTTCTTGCCCGCAGGTGCCTTGCCACTGCCATCCTCAAGCAGAAAGGTGCGGTGAATGCCGCCCACCGGGCTGCCATCGATCAGGCGGGGAATGGCAACCATCCCGGGCCAGCCACGACGGCTCTCATAATCGGTCAGATCGGCGTGGAACAGAAGGTCCGGCGCACACGGGTCTTTGAGCCCTCGCGATTGCAGGTAAGTTTCTGCCACGCTGCCTGCAAGCGGCTGACAATCGTCCCGGATGCGGCGTATTTCCAGGGCATGGTCGGGTTTCGGGCGCGCCGCTGATCTCGGACGCGTGATGCGGGCCTCATCCATATGCGCCAATCGCGCCGCCTCATCAAACAGCCGCCCATCCCTCATGCCGGTCGCGTGATAAATGAGATCGACCGGCCCGGCACGTTCGCCGGTGGCAAAATCAAACCCCCAGCCTGCGTAAGGCCCCTCGATATGCAGAATGCACGAGCCCTCTTTTTGCGCAGGCCGCCCGGTCAGATCCGCGCATCGCAACGCCCGCTTGTCAAAGGTCAGCCGCGCCTCGGGAAAAAGCGCCGGCAGCCAATCCCCGGCCGTATCGGCAAGGCGGGCCTTGATTGCGCGCAAATCATGACGCGCGCGGGGCGAGAAGACATCGTTGAGATCGATCATGGATTTCCCCTCAGGCCAACAACACGAGGCCGCGCTCGGCGCGGGTGATGGCGGTATAGAGCCAACGTCGACGGTCAAGTTCGCTGCGCCCAAGCCCGTCATCCCAGACAATTACGTTTTCCCATTGCGAGCCCTGCGCCTTGTGCGCCGTAATCGCCCAACCAAACGTTGCCTCGCTCAGTTGCTTTTTGTCTTTCCAGTCCCGATCGTTTCGGTCGCGATCAAATGCAATGTGGTCCTCAAAATGCCCCTTGTAGATCCGAAGGCGGCCCGGGCGCGCATCGCAGTCAGTGCGCTCACCGCGACCGGTGCCCACATCGCGATCCGTGCGCCCGACACGGCGACCATCCTCATCCGTCACCACGGCCGAAAAATAGAGGCTGCCCTCATCGACGATATCCTCAAGCGTCAGAAACATCCCGTTGATCAGCAGCCCGAAATCATTCTGGTTCTTGAGGCAGATGATCTTTTCGGCCGCGCCCGACGGAAGCATCGTACCCGAAAGCCCCGCGGCAGCACGCATGGCATTATTGAGCTGCAAACGTGTCGCATTCATGCCGCAGATGAGTTGACCACCACACAATGCCTGTTCCGGCGTGATATCGCCCTTGTGCATTTTGGCGACATGCGCATCATAGCTGCCAAACCCGATCGCTTGCCCCTCGCGCGCCATGGTCGCCAATCGAATAATCGCACTTTCGGCAGCTTGGCGGTGGATTTCTGTCAACATGATATCGGGGGCCACATTGGTAAACGCGCCTGCGCCCTTGATCGGCGGCAATTGCCCGGGATCGCCCAGCACCAGGATCGGCTTGCCAAAACTCATCAGATCGCGCGCCATATCTTCGCCCACCATCGAGACCTCATCGAGCACGATCAGCTTTGCATCCGCCGCATCGCTCTCGGGGTTGAGGGCGAAATGCGGCTTTTTCATCGCCGATAACGCCTGGCGCATCGCCTCTATCCCCGCCTCGGCCGCGGTGCGATCAAACCCGCTCAGGGTGCGGATTTCAATTTCCGCGGTGCGAACCTTACGCGCGGCCGCCTCGATTTCTTCCTCGGTTGCTTCCGTCACCGAATAGATCAGGCTGTGGATGGTGCGCGCCGGCGTGCCCTTTCGGCTCAGCACCAACGCCGCTTTGCCGGTAAACGTCACAGTCACGACCCCGGGCACGCATCCCCCCTCACGATCAGAGCGGTGAAGCGAAAGGCCAAGTTCATCGAGAACGAATTTCAAAACGGTGCTCTTGCCACTGCCGGCATAGCCAAACAGCCGCAGAACCTGCTGCGCGTGTGTGCGGGTCTCGAACCATTCCTTGGTCAACCGGATCGCTGCGGCCTGCTGGGCGAAAGGGGTAAAACTTATCATCTGGACGCGCCTTTCGCGATATAATTCTTGACCACGTAATCCTTGACCACGCCGCCCTTAACGGGATCGCCGATCTGGCACTGACGGATAAAGATGCGGCGACCATCAGCGAGCCTTCGCCAATGCTCGCGCCGGATATGCCCGCGCGGGCTGGCGTGTGTGCCGCCGAGAGCGGCGTGTTTTGCCCGGGCGCGGTCGAGATCGATGGTGATCTGGCGCCAGGTCCAGCCACGCACGCCGGCCTTGGCGTATTTGCGACGCAGCGCAGGCTTTACCTTGCGCTCCTTCACAGCCCCTGCATGGGCGAGGATGGTGAGTGCGCGCCAGACGATGCCGGTCGCGACTTCGTTGTAGATCGCCGCTTCCTCGGGGCCGAGCTTGGGATTGGCCGTGACTTCGGACCACCCCGGCTTGGTAAAAACCGCATGCGCCAGGCAATCCGACCATTGGCGACGGGGTTTGAGCTTATAGACCAAGACGGCTTCCACCCGATCCTCAAATTGCCGCGCATAGACCAAAAACGATGATCTTTCCGGATGGCGATCATTCACCTCAAAAATGACCGCGGGATGCGGCAATCGCAAAGGTGCGTCCATAATCAGCGAGCGCAGATCGCCAACCGCATCGCTGTCAAAAGCTGCCTGATCGGCGAAATAATAAACCGGCGCGGTTTCAATGCCGGCAAAGTGAAAGCCATAGGTGGATTTCTGGCGAAATTGCGAGGCCACCCGTTTGAATTCATAGGCCTGCGGGATCATGAGCGTGCCTCCGCCCATTTGTGGCTAAAACACGTCCCCGGAGTTTTTCCGGAATTTTGCTCACTCCAGCAACGCTGTGCCCAGGCGCAGGTCGGATGCCAATGCCCCGCGGCCATGCCGCCCTTGCAAACGACCGAGGTCGGCGCGGCCGCCTCACGCGGCAACCACTCTTGGGCATCTGACGCCCGTACCACCTCAACAGCGCAATCACTCATCCGCTGCGCGAGTGCTGCATCAAACGGCAGCAATTCCGCATAGATTTCCTGCGTGTCCCGGTTGAGCGCCGTGAACAGTGCGGGGTTTGGCAGATCGAGATAGGCTTGATAAATTGCGATCTGGGCGGCGTAGACCGGCTTGGAAAGGCTGACGCCACGCTTGAGCGTATCTTTCCAGCCTGCCGCCCCGAGCGCCTTAGTTTCCCAAAGCGCCGGATAGACCATCGATACCAGGCCACCCATCAGGCAACCGTCAATATGCCCTTTGAAGCGGTCGTTCATGGCTGAAAACCCGAACTGGCCACCATCGGCGCGCTCGGTGCGCAAATCGAACCCGGCCAG
>JAADIC010000047.1 GCA_013151535.1 Alphaproteobacteria bacterium
CGAAATTTATCGCCGCCTATCAGGCGGGGCGGTTTGCGGTTGATAAGCTGATTACCCATAGGATGCCGCTGTCAGACATCAACATCGCGCTGGAACGTATGGCGAGCAGTCAGGCATTGCGGCAGATCCTGACGCCCTAGTCCAGCGCCAGCAACCGCGCCACTTCTGGTGCGAAATAGCTCAGCACCCCCTGACAGCCGGCGCGCTTGAAGGCCAGCAGGCTTTCCAGCATGGCGCGGTCCTGATCCAGCCAGCCGTTTTGACCGGCAGCACAGATCATCGCGTATTCGCCCGACACCTGATAGGCAAATGTCGGCACGCCAAATTCAGCCGCAACCCGCTGGCACACATCCAGATAGGGCATGCCGGGTTTGACCATGACCATATCGGCGCCTTCGGCAATATCACGCGCCACTTCGCGCAGGGCCTCGTCACTATTGCCGCTGTCCATCTGATAGGTTTTTTTGTCACCTTTCAGCGCACCAGACGCCCCAACCGCATCGCGAAACGGGCCGTAAAAGGCCGAGGCATATTTGGCCGAATAGGCCATAATCAGCGTGTCGGGGAAATCGTTCTGCTCCAGTGCTTGGCGGATATAGCCGATGCGCCCGTCCATCATATCGCTGGGGCCGAGGATATCAGCCCCGGCATTGGCATGCTCGAGCGCTTGGCGCTCCAGCGCCACCAATGTCTCGTCATTCAGGATCACACCGTCGCGCACAATCCCGTCATGGCCATCGGCATTATAAGGGTCCAGCGCCACATCCAGCATCACCAGCACCTCGGGTACCGCTGCCTTGATCGCACGGGTGGCGCGGTTGACCAGATTGTCGGGGTTCCAGGCCTCGGCGCAGGCGGTAGTTTTCTGCGCGTCATCGGTATAGGGAAACAGCGCCATCACCGGAATGCCGAGATTGGCCGCCTCCTCGGCCGCTTGCACCGCGTTGTCGACGCTGAGGCGCTCGACCCCGGGCATGGAGGCCACGGGTTCGCGCAGGTTTTCACCATCGCGGATAAAAATCGGCCAGATCAGATCATCGGTGCTCAGGACGTTTTCACGCACCAATGCCCGGATTTCGGCTGTGCGGCGCAAGCGGCGGGAACGGGCGACGGGGAAGGGGGCGATGGTCGGGCGCATTTTTCTGATCCTCCAGGTGTTGCCCCTGTTTGCCATGAACCCGGCTGGGCCTGCAAGCAAAGCCTGACTTTCGCCGGTTGAGTTGATATTTGCCGCTGTTAAGCTCTGTCAAAAACCACCGTCTCAAGGCCTTGTGCCGGACACAATCTGCGCCTAATGTGCCGCCGAATTGCCAACAACAAAGGGTTTAACCTTGGACTGGTATGCAGGCATCATTGAAGTGATCGACATGCGCTCGTTCACCTCGATCTGGTATTGGATCGTGGTGGCGGTTTTGTGGTCAACAACCGCCCATTGGACCATGGGCGTGCCCTATGACGCGGTCAGCCGGGCGCGCAAAGCGTCAAACGCCGGGCTGGACGGCGCGGCGCAGGAGGATCTCGAGACGCTGGTGCGGGTCAATTGCAATCGCCTCGTGCATATCATGGATGTGTCGGGTGCCTGGATCGTTGGCGGGGTGTTCTTTTTGCTGACCATGCTGGTTTTGCTTGGTTTTTGGTACAAAATCGAGATCGCGCAGGCTATTTTCCTGTTAGTCGGGCCGATGACGCTGGTTGCACTTTTATCGGTGCGCAATGCCCGCCTGATAAGGGCGCGCGGCACTTACGGCACGGCCTTGCAGGCCCATCTGGGGCGGCAACGGTTTTTCAATCAGGTGATCGGCATGTTGTCGATTTTTGTCACTGCGTTTTGGGGCATGTGGCACAATCTGAACGCCACGGTTCTGTGATATGTTGAACTTGAAGTTCGCTACATAATTGTCTGGTTTTTTGGTTAACAACCCCGCCTTTTCAACATCGAGGGCGCCGTGATCTCGGTGTAACCCATTGCAATTACGTCTATTTATGAATAGCAAGCTACTGCGCTAGCGGGCTAGCGGGCTAGCGAAGAAATCACCCGGCCGCCAGCAAATGGCAAGCAAAAATTGAGCCGTACCTGCATTTATGGCGTTTTCACTTTTCTCTGAAACACCTTGGGTCAGGATCACAATACCTGATCCACCCAGCACTCAGCTTTCTCCAAGGGCCAAGCAGCGACACGCCGGGAATTGGGGAATTAAGCGCGGCACCAACAAGGTCTCTGCTGGATTGCCTGCCTCCAATTGGTTCACGCGTCAACACACCCGGTTCAGAAAACCCAAAAACAACCGAGCGGGTCAGATATTACGCACGAGGCGTTGACACGGCTTGCAGCGTCGGAAAAAATCGGTATAGCTCCCCCTCCCATGACACAGTCGCGTTCGCATAAGAAAATCACCGTTGGCGGTGCACCAGAAGGCTTTGACGCCCAATTGCTGGCGCGGTTGGTGCGCCAGCGCGAAGGGCCGGTTCTACATATAGCGCGCGACGATAAACGGCTGGAAGAGACCCGCAAAGCGGTACAGTTTTTCGCGCCTGATCTGCCGGTATTCGTCTTTCCGGCGTGGGATTGCCTGCCTTATGACCGGGTGTCGCCCAATCACGACGTTTCCGCCGCCCGCATGGCGACCTTGGCGACCTTGGCGCAGGGCTTTACGCGGCCCTTTCTGCTGTTAACCACAGTTAACGCCGCCACCCAGAGGCTTCCAGCGCGTGAAATCCTGGCAAATGCCAGTTTTACCGCCACCGTTGGTAAACAGATTGATGAAGCGGCCTTGCGCGAATTTCTGGTGCGCATGGGTTTCAACCAGTCGCCAACCGTGATGGAGCCCGGTGATTACGCCATTCGCGGCGGTCTGATTGACCTGTTTCCGCCTGGTGAAAGTGGCCCCGTGCGGCTTGATCTGTTTGGCGATGTGCTGGATGGGGCGCGCCGGTTTGACCCTGAAAGCCAGCGCACGGTTGAGAAACTGTCGCGGGTGGAACTGGCCCCGGTATCCGAGGTGATCCTGGACGAGGAGGCAATCCAGCGCTTCCGGCAAAACTATCGCCATGAATTTGGCGCGGCGGGCACGGATGATCCCTTGTACGAGGCGGTATCAGCCGGGCGCAAGCATCAGGGCATCGAGCATTGGGCACCCTATTTTCACGAACGAATGGAAACCCTGTTTGACTATCTGCCCGGTGCAGTGGTCTGCCTCGACGATCAACTGACGCCTTACCGGCTGGAACGCTGGGACAGCATCAAGGATCAATACGAGGCCCGGCGTGAGGCTCTGGAGGCCAAGGCGCGCCTTGATACGGTCTATAAACCCTGCCCGCCCGCGCTGCTCTATCTGGATGACGAGGCGTTTCAGGCGGCTTTGCAACCGTTTGAAACCCGCCAGTTTGTCGCCCTGCCACAAGGGCTTGGCCCGAATGTAATCGACGCAGGCGGGCGCATCGGGCGCAATTTCGCCCCCGAGCGCCAAGTCGAAAATGTCAGCCTTTTCGGGGCGTTGGCGGATCATGTTAATGCTCGAAGGGCCGAGGATCAGGTGATCCTCGCCTCCTATTCCGAAGGCTCGCGCGAGCGGATGTCGCATTTGTTGCGCGATGAAGGGGTGGAAGGCGGGCAAGCGGTTGGCACCCCGATCAATAGTTTCAATGATGTGCCCGAGGGTAAGGGCGGGCTGTTTCTGGCCGTTTGGGCGCTCGAACACGGCTTCACCGCACCGGGCCTGACGGTTCTGTCAGAGCAGGACGTTCTGGGGGATCGCCTGATCCGCGCGCCAAAACGTAAGCGCCGGGCCGAGAATTTCCTGACCGAGGCCACCTCGATCTCGCCCGGTGATCTGATCGTGCATGTGGATCACGGGGTCGGGCGTTATAACGGCTTGGAAACCATCACCGCCGCCGGAGCGCCGCATGAATGTATTGCGCTGGAATATGCCGGTGGCGATCGCTTGTTCCTGCCGGTCGAGAACATCGAATTGCTGTCGCGGTATGGCCATGAAGAGGGCCTGCTGGATCGGCTCGGTGGTGGGGCGTGGCAGGCGAAAAAATCCAAGCTCAAGGAGCGCATCCGCGAAAGGGCGGCGCGTTTGATCCGTGTAGCGGCAGAGCGGGCTTTGCGTTCGGCCCCGATCATGCAGGTGCCGGAACAC
>JAADIC010000375.1 GCA_013151535.1 Alphaproteobacteria bacterium
GCTGGAAGATTACATAGCCATCAAACACCTCCCAGGTGCTTGATCCTGTTGGCAGTCCCAACTCTTCGGTAATCATGCTCTTGGTTTCACCGCCAAAAATGAATTCGCCCAGCCCGATCAGGAAATAGGACAGGCCAATGGTGGCCATAAACAGAATGATCTCGGGTTGGTTTACCATGTGGCGCAGCACCAACCGCTCCACCGTTACCGCCAGAAGGCCCATAACCCCGATGGCCATCAACAGCGCCAGATACGCCGGAACACCAGCCTGATACAGGCCTACCAGCGTCAGGGCAGCAAACACCACCATGATGCCCTGGGCAAAGTTGAACACGCCCGAGGCCTTGAAAATCAGCACAAAGCCCAGCGCAAAATAAAGCGTGCCGGTCACAAAGCCTTCCCACAACACCTGCAACAGGAAATCCGGCAGGCTGAACATGTCGACAAAGGGTGCAACAAATATTTTGCTCAAAAATTCCATCAGTGGGCCACCCCCAGATAAGCATCAATCACGGCCTGATTGGCCTGCACTTCACTCGGGAAACCATCGGCAATCTTTTTCCCGTAATCCAGCACAACCACCCGGTCCGCGATGTCCATCACCACACCCATATCGTGTTCGATCAGTGCAATCGTGGTGCCGAATTGGTCGTTCACATCCAGAATAAAGCGGCTCATGTCCTCTTTTTCCTCGGAATTCATCCCCGCCATCGGTTCATCCAGCAGCAACAAGGAAGGCTCAGCCGCCAAGGCCCGCCCCAGTTCGACCCGCTTTTGCAGCCCATAAGGCAACTGCCCGACCGGGGTTTTGCGAATGGCCTGAATTTCAAGGAAATCAATGATTTCCTCGACAAATTTGCGGTTCTCGATTTCTTCATTCATCGCCGGGCCAAAACGCAGCATCTGCCAAAAGAAATTCTTGTGCATTTTAAGCTGTCGACCGGCCATGATATTGTCCAGCGTCGACATGCCGGCAAACAGCGCAACATTCTGAAATGTCCGCGAAATTCCGGTGCTCGCCGCCTCATAGGGGCGCATTTTGGAGCGCGCTTTGCCGCGATAAATGATTTGCCCTTCTTGCGGATGATAAAACCCGTTGATGACGTTCAGCATCGAGGTTTTGCCAGCCCCGTTCGGGCCGATAATCGCACGAATTTCGCCCTTGCGGATGTCAAACGAGATGTCACTGATCGCGGTCACACCGCCGAATTTCAGGGTGATGTTTTTCATCTCCATCACCACTTCACCGATTTCGCGGCCATCCGGCGTGGTCCAGCCGCCATCGGCGTTAAACTCGGTCTTTGCCTCATCCAAACTCATGCTGCTTTTGCCCTCCGGGGGTAAACTTTGGCGTCCATGATGCTGAGCGTTGCTGAGATCGAGCCTTTGCGCCCGTCCTCATACGTCACCTCGGTCACGGTCGATATTTCGGTTGAGCCATCGTTCAGCGCCCCGATCAGATCGGCATATTTCTCATCCACAATCCGGCGGCGCACCTTGCGGGTGCGGGTCATTTCACCGTCATCGGGATCAAGTTCCTTATGCAGGATCAGGAAGCGGTGAATCTGGCAGCCGTTCAGCATCGGGTCATTGGCCAGCGAGGCGTTGACCTCTTCCACATGGCCGCGAATGATGTCCAGCACTTGTGGATGCCCCGCCAGTTCCTGATAAGAACCGTAACCGATATTGTTGCGCTCGGCCCAGTTGCCGACCGCGCCCAGATCAATGTTGATGAAGGCGACGCATTTGTTGGAATTGACACCAAACAGCACGCTTTCCAGAATGTTCGGGTAAAACTTCAGCTTGTTTTCCACATATTTCGGCGCAAACAGGCTGCCATCGGCCATCTTGCCCACGTCTTTGGAGCGGTCGATGATTTTCAGATGGCCCGTGCCTTCCTCAAAATACCCCGCATCGCCAGTGGCCACCCAACCGTCCTTATCCTTGGTCGAGGCGGTGGCCTCGGGGTTCTTGTAATATTCAACGAATGTCCCGGCCGAGCGATAAAACACCTCGCCACTATCCGCGATTTTAATCTCGACACCGGGTGCTGGCACACCAACCGTATCGGCGCGCACTTCACCATCCGGCTGCACCGTCACATAAACCGAGGCCTCGGTCTGGCCGTAAAGCTGCTTGAGGTTGATCCCGAGTGAGCGGAAAAACGCGAAAATTTCCGGCCCGATCGCCTCGCCTGCTGTATAGCCAACCCGCACTTTAGACATGCCCATCTGGCTTTTCAGCGGTCCATAGACCAGCCAATCGCCGAGCTTATATTTGATCCGGTCCATCAAGCTGACAGAGCCGCCATCTAAAATCTTGCTGCCAACCTTGCCCGCATGGTCCATGAAATAACTGAACATCCAGTTCATGCCTTTACCGGCATCCTCCATACGGATCATGATGCGGGTCAGCACCCCTTCGAAATAGCGCGGCGGGGCAAAGAAATAGGTCGGGCCGATATCGTGCAGATCGGCCTGCATGGTGTCGGCACTTTCCGGGCAGGCGACGCAAAAGCCTGTCCAGTAACATTGACCGATGGAAAAGATGAAATCACCTACCCACGCCATCGGCAGATAGGCCAGCACGGAATCACCCACATTCAGATTGTCAAACTCCGACGAACTGCGCGAGGCTTCGACAATGCTGCGGTTAGACAGAACCACCCCCTTGGGGCGCCCCGTGGTGCCGGATGTGTACAGCATCACACAGGTGGTGTCGTAATCCTGAACTGCAAGGCGGTCTTTCAGGATCGGCGCAAGCCGTTCATGGCCAGCGCGGCCTTCTTCTTGAATGTCCTTGTAAGCGTGCATGGATGTGTGATCGTATTTGCGCAGGCCACGCGCATCGAGATAGATGATCTGCTCCAGTTTCGGCAGTTGATCCTGCACCTCCAGCACCTTGTCGACCTGCTCCTGATCTTCAACGATGGCGAACCGCGCCTCGCAATGATCCAGCACATAGACCATCTCATTCGCCACCGCGTCTTGGTACAAAGGCACCGGAACTGCCCCAACCGATTGCACTGCAACCATAGACCAGTAAAGCGCCGGGCGGTTCTGGCCAATAATGGCCACATGATCGCCCGCCTTCAGATCAAGCGCCAGCAAACCAAGTGCCAGTGCGTTCACCTCGTCGGCGACCTCGCGCCACGTCCAGCTTTGCCAGATACCGAATTCTTTTTCGCGGTTGGCCGGTTTGTCGCCAAACTTGGCCGCATTGCGCGCCAATAGTTTCGGAACCGTATCCAGCCCGTTCGTGGCCGCCACTTTATCTGTCAAACTTTATCCTCCCGTTCACCGGCCTGCCCAATGGCACAGCCAGCGCGCCGCGCCCGCATCTTCGTGCGAATCCGGCTTGATTTTGACGCCTCAGTCGTGAACGTCAATTGATACCTGAATTTTTCATGAATGTATCGAATTGTAACAGGTCACATCTTCGTGCGACGAGAAACCGCCAAAGACCCTCCGTGAACGCTTGTTTGGCCCTGCCGCAGTCCGCACCCCGCTGCGCTGCCCGACAGGGGCTTGCAAGGGAAACTGCAGATTGGGAGCATGTTTTGGAGCCGTGCACTTGTAGGACAGCCAGCCAGGGCGGCGCCGAAATAGCCATCAAGTCGTTGAAAACGCGTAGGTAATTACATGTTTCTATTGGGCTAGTGCGCTAGCCCGCTAGCGCAGTGGTTTCACGGGTCACGAGCCGTGAAAATCCACAGAATTGACGGCGTGTATTAGTGCGGTGCGCTCGCGTGTCAGTTGGCCAATGCAGGGTCTAATTCACCGTCAAGCCATTGAAACCATACGGATTATTACACGCTCCCATTGGGCTACTGCGCTAGCCCGCTAGCGCAGTAGATTTGAAGTTCGCCTCATCATTCACAGCCTCCTGTGGTTGAGAACTTAACCCTGCCAAAACCGTCTGGCCCCGCCCCAAGGCCGGGCTGAGCCAGATCAATGTGCCGCATTTTTGATTGCAGTGAAGAGCGACAGAACCCTAGTCAAACCCGCCACTTCAATGCTAGCGATCAGACAACAAGGAGCATCATGTCCAGCAACCGAACCGACAAGCCCGACAGCCTGACCCAAGCGGGCCTCAACCTGATCCAGCAGGCCCTGACGATCTATGATCGCGATTTGCGACTTGCCGTCTCAAACAGCCGGTTCAGCGAAATGTTCGGCCTGCCCGATCATCTGACCAGGCGCGGCGCAAGTTTCGCTGAAACCATCCGCTTTCTGGCCGAACAGGGCGAGTATGGCGAAATACATGATCTTAGCGCCTTCATTGACGAACGCGTGGCACAGGCGCGCGATTTCAAGCCCCATTATATGGAACGTACCCGCGCCAATGGCCGCACCATCTCGGTCGAAGGCAACCCTCTGCGCCAGGGTGGCTGGGTCACGGTTTACACCGACATCACCGCTATCAAACGCCAGGAGGCGCTGTTGCGCAGCCATTCGGCCCAATTGTCCGACCAGCTTTTGACCCATTCCGAGGAACTGGCCCGCACCAACCGCGAACTGGCCGCCACCATCGCCGCGCTTGAGGAAACCAAGCGTGATCTGACCGACAGCGAGGCCCTCTCGCGCATGACCACCGAAATGATGCCGGCCCATATCGCGCATCTGGATCTGGACGAATGTTACACCTATTCCAACCGCAAACTGCCCAGCATTCTGCCCGACCGGCCTGATAATATCGTCCATCTCAACGCGCGCGATGCCTTGGGGTCCGAGGCTTACAGCGCCATCAAACCATGGCTCGATCAGGCCTATCAGGGTCACGCCAGCGTGTTTGAATTCAGCCATTCCAAAGCCGCGCGCCGCATCCGCTGCGCCTTTACGCCGGATCGTGACATGGCCGGAAAAGTCTCGGGCGTTTACATCCTGTCCATGGATATTACCGAGGAGGCACAGGCCCGCGCCGCCCTGATGCAAAGCCATAAACGCGAGCTGGCAGCGCAATTAACCAGCGGTCTGGCGCATGATTTCGCCAACCTCTTGACCATCATCCTTGGCCTTCAGGGGCGCTTGAAAAACCTGCCCGACCTGCCACCCGAGGCCCAGGACATGATTACAACCACCCGCGCCGCCGCCCTGCGCGGCGGGGTGCTGCTGGAGCGCCTGTCAAATATTTCGGGGCGCCGTGATATCCAACCCACGGCCACCGACCTGCCCTCCCTGCTGGCCGACATTCGCGCCATGGCGATCCCGTCCTTGCCCGAAAGTCACACGCTGAATTGCGATTGTGGCCAGCTTGGCCAACCGGTTCTGTTGGACAGCGGTTATCTGCAAGACACCCTTTTGAACCTGATCCTGAACGCCCGCGACGCCATGGGCCACGATCCGGGGCACATCCATATCGCCCTCAAACCCGTGGAAAACCTGTGGCTGGAAATTACCGTCAGCGATACCGGCCCCGGCTTCACCGATGAAGCCCTCACCCACGCGCTTGATCCGTTTTACACCACCAAGCGCAACGACGAAGGCTCGGGCCTTGGCCTGTCCATGGTCTATGATTTTGCCCAGGCCTCGGGCGGGCATCTGAAAATCGCCAACGGCGCGAACGGCGCGATTGTCACCCTGCGCCTGCCGCTGAAATTCGCCAAGACCAAACCCGCCCCGCGCCTGGTTCTGCTGGTCGAGGACAGCCATGAAATCCGCACCAACCTGCGCGAAATGCTGCGCGATCTGGGCCATTCGGTACTGGAAGCCACCAGTGCCGACGAGGCCGAAACCCTCGCCGCCATTCCCGGCATTGATACCGTCCTGACCGACATCACGCTGGACGGTTCCCGCACCGGCCTTGATCTGGCCCGCACCCTGAAAAATGCCCCCAATGTCAGCCGCCTCTACATGATGACATCCCTGCCCGCGACCAATAAAATCCGCCGCGCGGCTGCGGCCGAATTTGCCCTGATCGGCAAACCTTTCACCCAGGCCCAGCTTGCCCATTTTCTGGAAACCGGCACATGACCCAGCAAAACCCCATGGTCGCCATTCTGGATGACGAGCCGCAAATCCGCCTGATGCTGTCGGACGCGCTGCAAGATGCTGGTTTTCGCACTGCCAGCTTTGGCCGCGCCACGGAATTCGAGGCCGCCCTGCCCCGCCTCAACCCTGATATCTGCCTTGTTGATCTGGGCCTGCCCGACAAAGACGGCCTTGCGCTGGTGCATCGTCTGGCGCTGGAAAGCGGGGCCGCGATCATCATCATATCGGGCCGCGCACAGGTGCAGGACCGCGTCACCGGCCTTGAACTTGGGGCGGATGACTACATCATCAAACCGTTCGATCCAACCGAGGTCGTCGCCCGCGCCCGCGCCCTGTTGCGCCGGGGCCGTTCCGAGCAGGCCAGCACCCGAAACATTGCCACATTCGCAGGCTGGACCGCCAGATTTGATCAATACACACTGGAAGACATCGACGGCAGCACAATCGCCTTTTCCCAAGCCGAAGGCGAGGTTCTGCGGTTGTTTCTGGAGGCCCCCAACCGCCTGATTTCCCGCGCCCAAATGCAGGAAACCCTCGGCGGCGCGGCAGGCGAAAGTTTTGATCGCGCCATGGATGTGCGGGTGTCGCGCCTGCGCACAAAGCTCGGTGAAGACCCGAAAAACCCCAAACTAATCAAAACCATCTATGGCGCGGGTTATATCTTTCTGGGCGATGTGATCTGGCGTTAGAACCCCGTCCACTACGAAAAAACCCGAAGCCTCGGCTCCGGGTTTTTCAGTTTGCTTACTTGCGCCCGCTCAGTGCAGCTTGTCGCCCACATCGCCGATTGCCGCGTCGATCAGCGCGCTGCTGTCCTTGGCGGTCATCGAGCCTGCAATCACATCACGCGCCGCTTCGATTGCCACGGTGATGGCGGTATCACGCACCTCTTTCACCGCAGCCGCCTCGGCCGAGGAAATCTGGTCAGTTGCCGCCTGCAAACGCCGGGCGATCGAGGCCTTCAAATCCTCTTTCGCCTGAACCGCCGCATTTTCCGCCTCGATCTTGGCATGGGCCACGATCTGTTCAGCGTGCTCGGCCACTTCTTTCTGTTTGCGCTCGTAATCCGCCAGAATGGTCTGGGCTTCTTCGCGCAGATTGCGGGCTTCTTCCAACTCGGTCGAGATGGTTGCCGCCCGTTTGTCAAGCATGCCCGCGATCAGGCCGGGAACCTTCAGATAGACCAGCAGGGCGACGAACAGCAGAAAGCCGACGATAACCACGAATTCCGGGTTCTGAAAGGTTACAAATGACTCTGGCTTGGCAAATGCCGGTGTTGCCACCAGCGCCAATGCACCAACCGAAAGAGATTTCACAAAAGTCATGTTCATGCCCCTTTCAACTGTGATTTTACCGCCGCAGTCACCGCTTTGGCGTCACCAGCCCCCGGCATCACCGCTTTGATAATCTCGGTCGCTGTCGATCTGGCCACGGTTTCAACCGCCTTCAAGGCACCCTTGCGTATCTCGCCAATCGCCACTTCGGATTCTGCCGCTTTCGCCGCGATCTCCGCATCAGCCTTGGCAATCGCCACATCAAGCTCGGCCTGAATTTCCAACTTGGCCTCGGCCACGATCCGGCCAGCCTCGGCCCGGGCATCGGCCAGCGCTTTAAGGTAAGCCTCCTCCGCCTCGACTGCCTTTTGCTTCAGCTCGTCGGCTGTCGCAATGTCATTGGTGATCGTGCCCTGGCGTTCGGCCAGAACCGAGCTGACGCGCGGCAAAACCACCCGCGACAGGATGAAATAGATGATGACCAGCGACACCGCCAACCAGAAAATCTGGTTCGGATAATTCGCGAAATCAAGCTGTGGCATACCCCCGCCTTCGCCGATCTGTTCGGTTAGTTCACCAACGACTTCTGTTGTGTCTTGCGCCATGTCGTCCTCCTGAGAACCTGTTTACACCGATGCGCGCCCGTCTGGAACACGCACCGGCCGTAAGGATTGGTTCTGAAGTCTTAAACAGCAAACATCAGCAAAAGCGCGACGAGGAACGAGAAAATCCCGAAAGCCTCGGCGAATGCGATGCCGATGAACAGCATGGCTGTCTGGCCACCAGCGGCCGATGGGTTGCGCAATGCGCCGGACAAAAAGTTGCCCACGATCGAGCCCACGCCGATCGCCGCACCGCCCATGCCGATAGTGGCAAGGCCTGCGCCGATGAATTTCCCCATTTCTACGATATCGCCTTCCATTGTGATTTCTCCTTACGTTGGAATTTGGCTAAAGATTAGTGTGATTTGCGGGCTGACCTAGTGCGCCGGATGCAGCGCATCCTTCAGATAAACACAGGTCAGGATAGTGAACACATAGGCCTGAATGAAGGCCACCAGAACATCCATGGCAAACATGCCGACGATGCCGATAAAGGCCAATGGCGCGATGAACACGCTCACGCCGACAAACACGGCAAACACCTCGATCACCGCGTGACCGGCCATGACATTACCAGCCAGACGAATGGAATGGCTGACGGGGCGCACAAAATACGAGATCAGTTCGATCACCGCCAGAATGGGCCGCAGCGCCAGTGGCGCGGCCGAGACCCAGAACAGGCCCAGAAACCCAATGCCGTGCTTGACGAACCCGATGATGGTGACGGTAAAGAAAACCAGCAGCGCCAAAGGCACGGTCACGGCGAATTGCGAGGTTGTCGAATAACTCAGCGGGATCAAGCCAAGGAAGTTCGAGAACACGATAAAGATGAACAGCGTCATGATATAGGGGAAGTATTTCAGGCCATCCTTGCCCGCCACGTCCTCGACCATCGAATAGACAAAACCGTAAGCCAGCTCGGCCACAGATTGGGTGCGGCTGGGCACAATCGCGCGCCGCCGTGTGCCGACAACCAGCAACAGAATCACTGCCACGATTGCGACACCCATCCACAGGGTCAGGTTTGTCGGGGTGTACCAATTGATGGCGTGGCCACCAAACAGCGGCTCAAGTGTGAACTGTTCCATCGGGTGGAATTCCGGGCCAGCGCTTACGATGTCTGCACCTTCAGTGCCTGCGCCTAGGATATCTTCTGCCACGTCTAGTCCTCTTTATCCGTATCGGTGCCGGGCACCGCATGTTCTTCCTGAAGCTCCTTGGCCGTTTTCAGCATGACATTCACACCGGCCGCAAAACCCAATAATGTAAACGGCACCAGAAACCATGGGAGCGTGCCAAACAGCACATCAAGCCCGTATCCAATGCCGGTGCCGATCAGTATTCCGACCACCAGTTCAACGATCATCCGCCAGCCCTGCTGGGCCTGACTGAATTTCGTCTGCGCCTTCTGTATTGGCTCCTGCGCCTTTTTGGCCGCTGCAATCCGCTGTTCAAGACGGTCGAGCCGTTCTTTGTCGGGTGCGCCGGACATTGGCAAAAGCCTCCTTCAGACTATTGCGCGGAACCTAGGTTTGCGCGGGAACGGAGTCAAGCAACAACTCGGCCGATCTATCCCAGCTAACACACTGTAATAACTCTATAATTTCAAGACGCGACATAACGGTAAAGCCGCAACTTGCCTCATGAATAGCAATCCAGCCCCGTTCTTCATATTCAACCAAACGGTTGATGATCTATAATCTCGAGCCTTCTTCTGTTCAAAAAATATCCCCGCCTGAGGCTCCGCCGTTTCCGGCCTAGGCACCACCGGAAAACCAGACGATCCCTCAACCAAAAGGTTGACCATCGGCTGTCGCAGCCGCTAATCACACCCCATGAAACAAGACCTCGACCGCGTTTTCGCCGCCTTGGGTGATCCCACCCGCCGCACCATCCTAGCCATGTTGCTGGAAGACGACATGGCCGTCACCGATGTGGCCGCGCCGTTTCAAATGTCGCTGGCCGCCATTTCCAAGCATCTTGTGATCCTAAGCCGCGCCGGTCTGATTTCACAGGAAAAGCGCGGGCGGGTGAAATGGTGCAAGCTCGAGCCGTTGGCGATGAAGGACGCGTCAATCTGGATGGAGGGTTTCGGGCAGTTCGAAGCAGTCAATCTGGACGCGTTCGAGCGGTTCTTGCACACGGAACTGACTGATCCCGAAGTTTAACGCCCGGCGTTAACTCGTCCTTGACCTCTGGGCCCTAACCTGTGGCCAAGGCCCGATGAACGCTGTCAGAACGAAGCGGGGGATGCTCCCTCTTCCCGGCCTATCCAATATTCTGACAGGTGGTTCAAAATGCGGGCCTTTGCGCTTTCCCATCGCTACCAGAAAACCCGTGCGGCGATTGACGATCCCGCTACGCTGGCGCAATTGGCGATGGCACAGGAACCGGCCGCAATTTCCCCTCAGGCCCACCGCCACGGCCAAACCGCCTGGGCTTTTTTCAACCGCTTCACCGATCATCAAACCGGGTTCGCACCAGCCAGCGACTTTCAAGTCGGCCTCGCGCCCTGGGAAATGGGTGCAACCCTGCTGGCCATCACCAGCGCCGACCGCCTTGGCCTAATCACCAGTTCTGCGGCCACCACACGCATATCCCAATGTCTTGAAAGCCTTGCAAAATTGCCCCTGTGCCAAAACGGTCTGCCCGCACGCCTTTACTGCACCAAAACCCTGCGCCCGCTTGATCCCGACGGCTGGTCGGCCGGCTCGATCCTGCGTCTGGTGGCCGGCTTCATCATCACTGCGCACCGTTACCCGACACTGGCACCCGAAATCTCGATAATCATGAACCACTGGCAGCTTGACCGGCTGGTGGAAAAGGGCCGTTTCTGGTCCGGCACCTGCAAGGCGGGCAAGACAAATATGTTCGGCGACTGCTTTTTAGGTTACGAACAATACGCCGCCCGTGCGGCCTGCCTGATAAACCTGCAAGCCGAACCCGCCCTTGATCCGCGCCCGATCCTGCGCGCGCAGGATTACCTTGGCCACGCCCTGCCCGGCGACAAGCGGCTTTCCGGCGCGATCAAGCCGGTGATTACTTCGGAACCCTTCACGCTGGAGGCGATGGAATTTGGCTGGCGGCAGGATATGCTTGAACTTGCGGTCACGCTTTATCTGGCGCAAAAGGCCCGCTTCAAAGACACCGGCACCCTGACCTGCCTGTCCGAAGACGCGCTCGATACCGCGCCCGGTTTTGCCTTTCACGCCATCCTTGCAGGCCAAACCCCTTTCGCCAGTCGCGCTTGTGATGGTGCGGATATTTCGCATCTGCGTTGCCTGTCCACCAAGGCGGCGTTTGCGTGGTGGGCCTTGCTGCCCACGCCCTACAGCCAGAAACTGCTGGATGCGATCAGCGATCTTGGCACCCCAACGGGCTGGCAAACCGGAATTTACGAGGCATCGGGGCGGCCCAACCGTGCCCTGTCTCTCAACACCAATGCAGCGGTGCTGGAGGCGCTGCATTACAAGGCCTTCGGGCCACTTTTTGGCGGGGTTAAGTGAGGGGTAAATGAAAACGCCCGGAGGTTTCCCTCCGGGCGTCGCCAATTCGTTTGAAGCGCGCCTTAGATTGGCTTCGCTCTAATTCAGCGCTTTATCGGTAATCACGCTGGTCCAGGCGCCTTCAGGCTGCTTGGTAATCACAGGGTCCGAGCCGCCCGACATCAGGCTGTCAACCGTGCGCTGGTAATCCGCCGGATCAAGCGCGCCGTTGGAACCGGCGGTCAGTTTGGCAATCTCGCCCATCATCCGCTTCTGGTGCTTTTCGGTCTGGGCACCGGTTTCGTCATAATCCAGCACGATCATTGCGGCTGCATCGGGGTTTTCCTCGGCCCATTTCCAACCCTTCATGGAGGCGCGAACAAAGCGTACCATGCGATCCTCAAAAGCCGGGTCTTTCAGGTTTTCACCCAGCACATACATGCCGTCTTCCAACGTGGCGACGCCCTGATCTTCATATTTGAACACAACCAGATCGTCAGGTGTCAGACCCGCATCAATGATCTGCCAGTATTCGTTATATGTCATGGTCGACACACAGGCCGCCTGACCTTGCAGGATCGGGTCAACATTGAAGCCCTGCTTCAGAACCGTCACGCCACCATCCGAGCCATCGGTTTTCAGGCCGAGTTTGCTCATCCAGCTCAGGAACGGATATTCGTTACCAAAGAACCAGACGCCAAGGGTTTTACCGGCGAAATCCGCAGGTGTTGAAATGCCCGCATCCTTGCGACAGGTCAGCATCATGCCCGAGCTTTTGAACGGCTGGGCAATGTTCACAAGGTCCAAACCTTTTTCACGCGACGCCAGCGCGGATGGCATCCAGTCGAGCACAACGTCAGCACCGCCACCGGCGATCACCTGTGCCGGGGCCACATCAGGGCCACCCGGCTTGATCGTCACATCAAGCCCTTCATCTTTATAAAAGCCGTTTTCCAGCGCCACATAATAACCGGCAAACTGCGCCTGCGTCACCCATTTAAGCTGAAGCGTCACCGCCTCTTGCGCCTGCGCCCAGGACGCTCCCAGCGCCATGCTCGCGGCAACCGCCGCTGTAAGTAGTTTATTCATTTGTCTTCCTCCTGATTGAACTTTGATAGTGTCTTAACTTTGGCCTCGTTGCGAGGGATGCCAGAAAGTCACCGCTTTCTCGATCATCGCTACGCTGCCATAAAAGGCGGACCCGGCCAAGGCCGCCACGGCAATTTCTGCCCAAACCATGTCAAGCGCCAGCCGCCCGACCTCGGTTGAGATACGAAAGCCCATACCTTTGATCGGCGAGCCGAAGAACTCGGCCACAATCGCGCCGATCAGCGCCAGAGTCGATGCTATTTTCAGCCCGTTGAAAATAAACGGCATGGCGGCGGGCAGACGCAGCTTCATCAGGGCTTGCGGATAGCTGGCAGCGTAGGTGCGCATCAAATCGCGCTGCATGTGATCGCTGGCCTGCAAGCCCTGCACGGTGTTGACCAGCATCGGAAAGAACACCATCACCACGACAACGGCGGATTTTGACTGCCAGTCAAAGCCGAACCACATGACCAGAATGGGGGCCATGCCGATGATCGGCAAAGCGGCGACAAAATTGCCCACGGGCAGCAGGCCGCGTTGCAGGAACGGGCTGCGATCCACGGCAACCGCCACCAGAAAGGCCGCGCCGCAACCAATGATGTACCCACTCAGCGCACCTTTGACAAAGGTCTGCACAAAATCCACCCACAGGGTATCCAGCGCCCCGGCAAAGGCCACGCCAATGGCCGTGGGGGCAGGCAGCAGCACCGGATTAATCTCAAGGCCACGCACCACGCCTTCCCACACCACCAGAATGGTGATGCCGAAAATCGCGGGCACAACCAGCCGCACCAGTCGAGTGTTGTATCGGTTGGCAAGCCAGACATTCAGCGCCAGCGAGGCAATCCAATAGACAAGAACCGCCGCCAGAACGCTCATCGCGCCATCCCCATGCGTTTGAGGGTGATATTCTGGATGATGCCGATGATACCAACCAGCACCGCCGCCAGCACCGCCGCCGAGATCAGCGCACTCCAAATCTGGATCGTTTGGCCGTAATAAGACCCCGTCAGCATCCGCGCCCCAAGCCCACCTTGCGCACCGGTTGGCAGCTCACCGACAATCGCGCCGATCAGGCTGGCCGCCATGGCGATTTTCAGGCTGGTGAACAGATAAGGCATGGAGGACGGCAAGCGCAGCTTCCAGAACACCTGCACCCGTGAGGCATGCCAGGTGGCCATCTGGTCAAGCTGCATATGATCCGGCGCGCGCAGCCCTTTGACCATGCCAACCACCACCGGGAAGAACGACAGATACATCGAAATCACCGCTTTCGGGATCAACCCCGAAATGCCGATGGCGTTCAGAACCACAATCACCATGGGCGCAATCGCCAGAATGGGGATGGTCTGGCTGGCAATGACCCAGGGCATCACGCTCATATCCATGGCGCGGTTATGCACGATGCCAATCGCCAGAAAGATGCCCAGCATTGTGCCCATGACAAAGCCAAGCGAGGTCGCCGACAGCGTCACCCAACCATGATAAATCAGGCTGCGCTTGGAAAACGCCTTGCCCTTGGCGATCATCGCCCCTGTGGTCTTCCAAATCTCGCGGGTCACCTGATGCGGCGCGGGCAGGCGCGGTTTATTTTGTGACCATGTATCGGCCACCATTTCGCTGAAGCTCAACGTCACATCGGCGCGCTTGGCTTTGTCATAGGCCCAGGGCGCGTTCAGCTTAACGGCCATGCCATACCACAGCACAAATATCGCCAGAACAACCGTTAGAATCGGCAGAATGCTACGCATGGGTGACCCGGCTTTTCAGCGTTCCAAAAACCCTCGCGCCGCAGGCTGGAATTTTTACGGAGGATTTATTGAGTATTTTAAGAACAATGAAAGGATTTCGTGAGTTCATGGGGCCACGGTACAGGCTGGAGAGCCGATGGCCGTGAACGATGAAAGCATCTCGTCCCTTGCCTGGGGCGGGGTGTTTTTTGGGCGCAGATTTAGTCATAGGCATGCCCCGCACGCAAACCTTCACGCACCCGATGGGCGATTTCCAGAAACTCTGGCGAGTCGCGGATATCAAGCGGGCGCTTTGTTGGCAGGGTACTTTCGATCACATCGGCGATCCGCCCCGGGCGCGGTGACATGACGACAATTTTAGTCGAAAGGTAAACAGCTTCGGGGATCGAGTGGGTGACAAAGGCGATGGTTTTGTTGGTCTTGGCCCAAAGCTGCAAAAGCTGCTCGTTCAGATGATCGCGCACGATTTCATCGAGCGCCCCGAAGGGTTCATCCATCAGCAGGATGTCGGCGTCAAACGCCAACGCGCGCGCGATGGAGGCCCGTTGCTGCATGCCACCAGATAACTGCCACGGGAATTTCTTTTCAAACCCGGTCAGATCGACCAGATCCAGCACCCGCGCCACCCGCGCCGCTTGATCGGCCTTGGTCAGCCCCATGATCTCTAGCGGCAGCTTGATATTGCCCGCGATGGTCCGCCAAGGATATAGCCCCGCCGCCTGAAAAACATAGCCATAAGCGCGCGATTTTCGCGCCTCTTCCGGGCTAACCCCGTTGATCGTGATACTGCCCGCCGTGGGCTTTTCAAGGTCCGCCATGACCCGCAAAAACGTGGTCTTGCCACAGCCCGAAGGGCCGATGAACGACACGAATTCACCCTTTTTGATCTCAAGATCGATGTCAGCCAACGCATGCACTGGCCCATCGTTGGTTTCAAACGTCAGGCTCAGGTTTTCGGCTTTGACAACCGTTTCACTCACGCTCTAAATCCCCGCAGGAATGTTCAGCGGATCGCGCATGATCTGCCTTGGCGAGTTCAGCGCTTTCCACTTGCTCAGCGCCTCATGGGCTGATGGAAATGCTGGTCGAGGGATGAATTTGCCGCGTCCCGGTTGCGGTTGCGAATTTTGCCCCCACGCCCAGATCACATCACCACGGTTGAGCGTATAGCGCGACTGCGCTGTTACCTCAAAGCCCTCAAACACGTTGTAATCAAGGATGGAATGGTGATTGGACGGGCTGATGGTTTTGCTGATTTTCGGGTCCCAAACCACGATATCCGCATCCGCCCCTTCAACAATCGCGCCCTTTTTGGGATAGATATTCAGGATTTTGGCCACGTTGGTTGAGGTGGCCGCGACAAACTCATTCGGCGTGAGGCGGCCGGTTTCCACGCCCTCGGTCCACAGAACCGCAAGCCGTTCTTCCAACCCGTTCGACCCATTCGGAATGATCCGGAAATCATCACGCCCCGCGCGTTTTTGCGCCGTCGTAAAGGCCGCGTGATCGGTCGCCACCACCTGCAACGACCCCGCCTGCAACCCAGCCCACAGCGAATCCTGATGGTCCTTTGATCTGAACGGCGGTGACATTACGCGCCGCGCCGCGTGATCCCAATCTTTGTTGAAATACTCGCTTTCATCCAGCGTCAGGAACTGGATCAGCGGCTCACCATAAACCCGCATCCCCTTTTGCCGCGCCCGCCGGATCGCCTCATGCGTCTGCTCGCAAGACACATGCACGATGTACAACGGCACACCCGCCGTGTCGGCGATGATGATGGCGCGATTGGCGGCCTCGCCTTCCAGTTCGGGCGGGCGGCTATACGCATGCGCCTCAGGCCCCGTCATGCCCATGTTGAAATATTTGTTCTGAAGCTCAAACACCAGATCGCCGTTTTCGGCATGCACCATCGGCAGCGCACCAAGCTCGGCACAGCGTTTGAAGCTGGCGTACATTTCGTCGTCTTCGATCATCAACGCGCCCTTATAAGCCATGAAATGCTTGAAGGAATTGACACCCATTTTCACGGCATCTTCCATCTCGTTGAACACGTTTTCATCCCAGCCGGTGATAGCCATGTGGTAACCAACGTCGCTGCAAATCTGCGGCGCGGATTTGCGGTGCCACTCGTTAATCGCGTTCTTGAGGGAGCCATCGGCACCCGGCAAACAGAAATCAACGATCATCGTCGTGCCACCAGCGGCAGCGGCCCAAGTGCCGGTCTCAAAGGTTTCCGCAGCCGTCGTGCCCATGAACGGCATTTCCAGATGGGTATGCGGATCAATACCGCCGGGGATCACATAGGCCCCCTCGGCGTCGATATATTCATCGCCCGAAAGGTCAGTGCCGATCTGTTTAATGATCTCGCCCTCAATCAGCACATCGGCTTTCCAAGTGCGATCCGCCGTGCAAACGGTGCCGTTTTTGATGACTTTGGTCATTTAGTAATCTCCCTCATATTATTCTCTATCGCATTTCATCCCGAACCCTGGCATCCCCACTCGCTCGGGGCGATTGCGCCCCGGGCAGCACTCGATCCGCCCCACGGTTTGAGTTCCGCCCTTGGGACTTTGGTAAAGACGCTCCATACCCTCCACGGTCATATGTAAAGCATTGTTTATCAACCAATAAGTCTGTGCATTTGGAACCGCAATAAAATGCTTGACGCTTACGCGAAATGAAACCGATCACAGGAGATTCATCATGTTGCGAGGATTGCCTCTCTTTGAAGAGGGCCTGATCAGAAATTGTCGCGTTAATGGGTTTTCGGCGAACGAAAGCCTCACCCAATGGCACAGCTTTCACTCGCCATTCGGGCATATTTTCGATGCAGACATTCACTGGCTCAAACTCACAATCATAAAAGTCTACTCCCGTGACCAATGAAGCTCTCACTCCACCAACTCCGCCGTCTCGACAACCGCATGAAACAGTACATTCGCCCCCGCCGCGGCCCATTCCGCCGAAATCTCCTCAGCCTCGTTATGCGACAGTCCATCCACGCAAGGGCACATCACCATCGCCGTCGGCGCAACCGCGTTGATCCAGCAGGCGTCATGCCCAGCGCCCGAGATCAAATCCCGATGCGAATAGCCCAGCCGCTCGGCCGCCCCTCGAACCGCCGAAACACACCCCTCATCAAACTCAACCGGATCAAAGCCGCCGACCTTTTCAAAGGCGATGCCCAGTCCCATGGCCCCGGCGATCTGGGCCGCGCCTTCGCGGAACTTGTCCTCCATGTCCTTTATCACATCCAACTGCGGCGAGCGGAAATCGACCGTGAACACCACACGCCCGGGGATCACGTTGCGCGAGTTCGGAAACACATCGATATGCCCCGCCGCGCCCACCGCATCGGGTTTGTGTGACCACGCGATCTGATCGACCAGTTCCAGCATCCGCGCCATACCCAGCCCCGCATTCCTGCGCATCGGCATCGGAGTGGAGCCGGTGTGGCTGTCCTTGCCGGTCACCGTCACCTGCGTCCAGCTAAGCCCCTGGCCATGGGTGACAACCCCGATCATCTTATCCTCGGCCTCCAGTATCGGCCCCTGCTCGATATGCAGCTCAAAGAACGCATGCATTTTGCGTTCGCCGACAACCTCGTCCCCGCGCCAACCGATCCGCGCCAGCTCATCGCCAAACTTCTTGCCCGACGCGTCTTCCAGCGCGTAAGCCCAATCCTGCGTGTGCTGACCACCGAACACGCCCGAGGCCAGCATCGGCGGCGCATAGCGCGTACCCTCCTCATTGGTCCAGTTGGTGACCACAATCGGGTGCTTGGTTTTGATGTTCAGGTCGTTCAAGGAGCGGATGATCTCAAGCCCGCCCAACACGCCCAAAACCCCGTCATATTTGCCGCCCGTCGGCTGGGTATCAAGGTGGCTGCCAACATAAACCGGCAGCGCGTCCGGGTCCGTGCCTTCGCGCCGCGCGAACATATTGCCCATCTGATCTAAGCCCATGGTGCAACCCGCTGCCTCGCACCACGCTTTGAACAAATGCCGCCCCTCGCCATCCTCGTCGGTCAAGGTCTGGCGGTTGTTGCCACCAGCCACACCCGGCCCGATCTTGGCCATCTCCATCAGGCTGTCCCACAGCCGGTCGCTGTTGATTTTCATGTTGTCGCTGGGCGCTGGCATATCGTGATCTCCCCCGGTTCGCACTTGCCATGGCCATATTTCTGACCATATGGTCAGGATACGACACCAACCTGACCATCTGGTCAAGAAAAATCGACTTCGGAGCCACCTTGAATATCATCGACAAACCCATGCGCAAGAAAGACAGGCGGGCCGAGCGCGAAAAGCGTATTTTAGGGGCAGCCGAAAAAGTCTTTGCCGAGGCGGGGTTTGGCGGTGCGACCATGCAGTTGATCGCCGATATGGCCGGGCTGCCCAAAGCGAATTTGCATTACTACTTCCCGACCAAGGAATCCCTTTATCGCCAAGTCGTGCAGAACATTTTCCAAATCTGGCTGCGCGCGGCGGATGTGTTTGATGACGCGGACGGCCCTGCCGAGGGCATCGGCGCCTATATCGACGCCAAGATGGAGATCAGCCGGGCGCATCCCGCAGGCTCCAAAGTCTGGGCCTCTGAGGTCATGCACCGCGCGCCGGTGATACAGGATTATCTGGAAACCACGCTGGCGGAATGGACAGATGGGCGGATGAAAGTCATCCAGCGCTGGATTGACGAAGGCCGGATGAAAGCCGTCAACCCGCGCCATCTGCTTTATATGCTCTGGGCAACCACGCAACATTATGCCGATTTCGGCCATCAGATCGAGACATTGAACAACGGCCCGATGAGTGACGCAGAATGGGAAGAGGCCAAGGCAAGCGTCAAGGGGATTATCCTAGCGGGGATCGGGGTAGGAGAGAACCCGTAGGGTGCGTTTTCAACGCACCTATTGTGGATATGTCGATTGGTGCGTTGAAACGCACCCTACGCCCCGCGCGCATCCTCCCAACTCAACCCTAAGCACCCCCGCCAGCGCGGCATAAAGACCACCCACGCAAAATTCATCGCATTTGCACGAAATTAACTTGCTTGTCGCATGCTTTACTATACCTCTTCGGCGACAACAAAACCAAGATGAGCAGTTGAATGACCACGGATACACCGACCACGCCTGCAACCGCAGCGCCCGAAGCCTCGCGCGATTGGGTGAAAGTCCTCAGCAATTACCGCGATCCCAGCACATGGCGCAGCATCTTTGAACTGGCCGTCACCATGGGGCCGTTTCTGGCGCTCTGGGCTTTGGCATGGTGGTCCCTGTCCTACAGCTACTGGCTGACAGCAGCACTTGCGATTGCCAACGGCGTCTTCATCGTGCGGCTGTTCGCCATCCAGCACGATTGCGGCCATCGGGCGTTTTTCAAAAGCAAAACTGCCGGTGACTGGGTTGGCCGCGTGCTAGGTGCGTTGACGCTGACCCCTTACGAGGTCTGGCAGCGCACCCATGCGGTGCATCACTCGGCCCACGGTAATCTCGATAAACGCGGCATGGGTGACATCCACACCATGACCGTGCGTGAATACAACGCCGAAAGCCGCTGGGGCAAGTTCATGTACCGCCTTTACCGCAACCCGTTCGTGCTGTTCGGCCTTGGGCCTGCTTACATCTTTTTCATCCAGAACCGTGTGCCTTTGGGCCTGATGGGCGGCGTCAAATACTGGTACTCTGCCATGTACACCAATCTTGCCATCGCAGTTATTCTGGCGGTGATGGTCTATTTTGGCGGCTGGATGACGATTGTGCTGATCTTCGTGCCGACCACGCTTGTCGGGGCCTCCATCGGGTTGTGGTTGTTCTATGTGCAGCACCAGTTCGAGGATGCCCATTGGGACGGCGATGAAACCTGGCAATTGCACGATGCGGCGCTGCACGGCTCATCGCATTATGTGATGCCGAGGATCATGCAATGGATGTCAGCCAATATCGGCATCCACCATGTGCACCACCTTTACAGCCGTATCCCGTTTTATCGGTTGACCGAGGTTCTGAAGGATCACCCCAAGCTGGCCGACAGCCAGCGCCTGACCCTGATGCAAAGTTTTGCCTGCGTGAAATTGCAGTTGTGGGACGAGCGTCAGCGCAAATTGCTGACCATGGCCCAGGCCAAGGCACTTTACGGCACCTGAAAACTTGCACGCAATAATCTTTCGTGCTTTGCTGTTTAAACCGTAACGTCGGAGTGAGCGGGGCACATGGCGCGGGCAGCAGCATCCAAAACCCAAACGCGCATCCAGCGCGAAAAGACCGAACAAATTCTGGCCGCCGCGCTGGAAGTGTTCTCGAATTTCGGTTTTCGCGGCGCGACGATTGACCAGATCGCGGCGCGGGCTGGTCTGTCCAAACCCAACCTGCTCTATTATTTCGACAGCAAAGAGGCGATCCACAATCGCCTGCTCGCGCGTCTGCTGGAAACATGGCTGACACCGCTGGAAACACTTGACGCCAGCGGTGATCCGATTGCCGAAATACTGGCCTATGTGACGCTGAAGCTGAAAATGGCGCAGGATTATCCGCGCGAAAGCCGCCTGTTCG
>JAADIC010000235.1 GCA_013151535.1 Alphaproteobacteria bacterium
GCGGTCGAGGCTTACACCGACATTCCGGTTCTGGGCGCGGTCGGGCGCAATCCGGCGCTTGAGATCGGCGAGCGGCATTTGGGTTTGACTACCCCCTCGGAGTCCTCGGAACTTACAGACATGATCGCCACTTTTGGGGCGGTTATGGCGCGCTCGGTCGATCTGGCGCGGCTGGAAGAGATTGCAAACAACGCTCCGCCGCTTGTTTTCAATCCCGTTACGCCCAAGATATCGACTGGCAGAAACGTCAAAATCGGCATCGCACGCGATACCGCATTCGGGTTTTATTATGCCGATGACCTTGAGGCTTTTGCGACCAATGGTGCAGAGCTTGTGCCGATTGATACCCTGTCGGACATGCAATTGCCCGACATTGACGGGCTGTTCATCGGCGGCGGTTTTCCCGAAACGCAAATGGCCGCACTTTCGGTCAACAGGGCTTTGATGACGGACATCAAGACCAAGATCGAGAACGGTTTACCCACTTATGCCGAATGTGGCGGCTTGATGTATCTCAGCGAAAGCCTTTCATGGAACGGTGCGTGCCACGAAATGGTCGGGGTCATTCCCGGCGATGCGGTGATGCACGCCAAACCGCAGGGGCGGGGCTATGCGCGATTTGTCCAGACGCCGGATCATCCGTGGGCACAGGCGGGGCAGGCGGTCAAAGCGCACGAGTTTCATTATGCCAGCGTTGAAAACCTGCCGGATGATCTGGCATATGGCCGCCGGATAAAACGCGGCACAGGCATCGACGGGCAGAATGACGCCATTGTCATGCACAACCTTGTGGCCGGATTTTGCCACCTGCGCTCAAGCGCGGCCAACCCGTGGGTGCGGGATTTTGTGGCGTTTGTGCGCCGCAACGCAACCTGAGCCAACAAAAAACCCCACCAAATCGGCGGGGCTTTTTAATTCATGAAGATCAAAACCACCTAGGCGCGCTTGATCTCGAACTTGTAAATGTCACCTTCGGTGCTGGAGCTGACAAGCTCGTTGCCGGTCTGGTTACAGAACGCTGCGAAATCGGCAACCGAACCGGGGTCGGTCGAGCGGATATGCAGGATTTCGCCCTGCGGCACAGCCTTCAGCGCCTTCTTTGCTTTCAGGATGGGCAGCGGGCAATTCAAACCCTCTGCGTTCAGTTCATGTACAGCCATATTATGTTCCCTTTCGTGGAATTCAGCCAGCCAGAGGCTTAGATATATAGGTTGATATCAGACTTTGCCGCGATTTCCATATAGGTCGCCGCACCACCAATTTCGATACCGTCGATCATGTCCTCTGTACCGTATTCAAACAGATCCATGGTCATCTGGCAGCCGATCATCTTCACGTCAAGATCAACCGCCGCGTCGCGCAGATCAGGGATCGAGGCCACGCCCTTTTTCTTAATCAGGTTCTTCATCATGGTGGTCGCCATGCGATCAACGCCCGGAATGGCTGAAACGATGTTCGGCATCGCCATATGCATACCCATCATTGGCATCTTCATGGCCGGATTGCCCAGCGACGAGATCTTCAGATCAAGGTTCTTGTTCAGAAGCGGCAGGCCGTAGAATGTGAAGAACATGGTCACCTTGATGTCCATCGCCGCAGCGGTGGTGGCCAGAATGAACGGCGGGTAAGCCCAGTCAAGTGTGCCCTTGGTTACGATCAGCGACATGCTTTTTGCATTGTCGCCTCCGCCTTGAGAATCAGTATCCAGCATTTTCTTCCCTCCCGGTTGCTGTTGTTTGTTCTTAATAGTTTAGCTTATTAGAAGAAGTGAATACTGGAGAACGCGTGGCGGGTCAAGGAAGCGGCGGCAAATCTACCGCAGATGTGAACGAGCGGGTCAAATCGGTGTATGACACTGGCTTAATCTGCCAGAGCCAAGTAAACAGTCGGTTAATTGACGATTTTTCGACAAACAGGGAATGAAATGGATATTGCGGAACTGAAAGACAACGCCTCGCGGGCCAGTGAATTGTTAAAGGTCATGGCCAGCGAATCCCGTCTGATGATTCTGTGTAATATCCTTGAGGGCGAGAAATCCGTACAGGAATTGCAGGGTCATGTGGGGCTGAGCCAGTCAGCTTTGTCCCAGCAGCTTGCGATTCTGCGCGGCCAGAAACTGGTGCGCACTCGGCGCGAGGCGCAATCGGTCTATTATTCCCTTGCCAGTGAAGAAGCCAAGACCCTGATCGGCACGCTGTACGAAATATATTGCAAACCCGCGAGCTGACCGGCGCTACCCCCACAATAATTTGTAACAATTTTACACAGAGTGTAGCCATGCGCGTACATAATGTTATATGCTGATGTTTGAAGATGTTCCAGCTTTCCAACCTCAACGCTCAATCGAGGCCGGAAAGTTAAAAACAAAACAACCGGAACAGAGTCTGACAAGGGAAGAAACATGATTGATATTTGGAAAGAGGTGGTGATCGAATCTCCGGCGTTTTTTATCGGCTGGGGCGGATTGATTATCGGCATGGTGTTCGGGTTCATCATTTACCGCACCAATTTTTGCACCATGGGGTCGATTTCCGACATCCTGACATTCGGGGATTACAGCCGCTTTCGGGCCTGGCTGTTGGCCGGGGCCACCGCGATCATCGGGGTTGGCGTTTTGCAGAAGCTGGGGGTTATGAACCCGGCTGATGCGATGTATATGACGCCGAGTTTTGGTTGGGCGGCCAATGTTGTCGGTGGGTTGATGTTCGGCCTCGGCATGGTTCTTTCCGGCGGTTGTATCAGCCGCAATCTGGTGCGCGCGGGCGGTGGTGATTTACGCTCGTTGATGGTTCTGATGATTACCGGCATTTTCGCGTTCATGACAATTGGCGGCATAATCGGACCTTTGCGCATATCCTTATTCGCGCCGGTCACCGCCGATCACTTGGCCTGAAGACACAGGGCTTGGGCGAAATGGTCGGCTATCTGACGGGTTTGAACAGGGAAACCACATCATGGGCGGTGCTGGCGCTGGTTGCCGGTGGTATCCTGATCTTTTGCTTCAAGGATGCAAAATTCCGCAAATCACGCCCCAATCTGATCGCCGGTTTCGGTATCGGCCTATGTGTGGTTGCGGGTTGGTTTCTGACTGGCCTTGCCTTGGACCCTTTTGACCCGACGCAACGGCCGATCTCGCTGACCTATGTGCGCCCGACGGGTGATACGCTGGAATACCTGATGCGTTACACAGCACTTGGGCCTCCGGGCTTTGGTGTTGTCACGCTGCTCGGGGCCATGTTGGGCGGTTTTCTTGGTGCGGCATCCATGAAGCGGCTGCACTTGATTACGTTCGCCGACAAAAACGATTCGTGGCGCAATATGGTTGGCGCGGCTCTGATGGGGGTTGGCGGTGTGCTGGCGCTGGGCTGTACGGTTGGCCAGGCCATGACCGGATTTTCAACGCTGGCCATGGGCTCTATCATCACGTTTTTCTTTATCGTGATGGGCGGTATTGGCGGCATGAAAATCATGGAGCGTCTGGCTTAAAATCCGGTCGCCGCCAATCAAGTTCTAAAGCCCCGCCGCTGAGCGGGGCTTTTTCGTGTCAATCTTCGTCGTCTTCCGGAAACAACTGCGCCGCAACTTTCAGCGCGATGCTTTTGTATTTCGCGGCGTGCAGGCCATCGGGCTGGGCATGAACCACTGGCGTGCCAGCGTCTGACAACAGCCGGATATCCATGTGCAGCGGGATCGCGCCAAGGAAGGGTACGCCCAGTTTCATCGCCTCGGCTTCGGCCCCGCCATGGCCGAAAATATCCGAGGTTTTGCCGCAATGGGGGCAGATGAAGGTGCTCATATTCTCGACGATGCCCATGATGGGAACGTCCACATTCATGAACATCTTGAGGCCCTTGCGCGCATCAATCAGCGCCAGATCCTGCGGTGTCGAGACAATCACCGAACCGGTCAACGGCACCTGTTGCGCCATAGTCAACTGCGAATCCCCCGTGCCCGGCGGCATGTCCAGCACCAGCACATCCAATTCACCCCAATTCACTTCGCGCACCATCTGCATCAGGGCCGATACAACCATCGGGCCGCGCCAGATCACCGGGCTTTCCTCGTCTTGCAAAAAGCCCATGGACATCACCCTGACGCCATATTGCTCAAGCGGGATGATACGATCCTCGATAATGTCGGGCCGTTGCGCGGCCATGCCCATCAGGCGCGGCAGCGAAGGCCCATAGATGTCTGCATCCAGCAAGCCGACGCTCATGCCAAGGGCGGAAAGCGCCAGCGCGAGATTGACTGCAGTGGTCGATTTACCAACCCCGCCCTTGCCCGAAGCCACGGCCAGAATAGTTTTCACACCGGGGATCGAGCCCGGTGCCGGGCGCATATCGGCACCAACTCCACGATCTTTCTTGCGCGTCAGGCCCGGCGGTTGTTGCGCCGGATCAAACTGCGGCGCGCGTCCGGGTGTTAATGCGACCAAAACGCTGGAAACGCCCTCTAACTCGTTCACAGCTTTTTCGGCGGTGGTTTGCAGCGCCGCCATTTCACCGCTGAAATCAGCCGGAACCTTGATCGAAAAGATCACCTTGCCGTCATTCACCGCAATATCCGACACCAGCCCAAGCGCCACGATATTGCCGCCAAGCCCTTCGCCGGAAACCGAGCGCAGCTTTTCAAGTATCTTGTCTTTCATGCCGGTTCCCCAGTCCTGTTCATTTATGCATAGATTAGAATGTATATAAGTAAATTTGTCAACCATTCGCAAAGCGTTTCGCCCCTATTCTTCAATGCGCGGCAAATAGCTTCCCTTCTGGTCAACGATGAACCGGCGGAATTTCTCGGTTACGGCGGTCAGGGGCATATCGCGGCGATGCATCAGGAACCATTGGCGGATGATTGGCACACCCGGTGCCTTGATTTGCACCAGCCGTCCGTCTTTCAATTCGCTGGCCACTGTGTGACCCGAGATCAGCGCAATCCCAAGCCCCGCGATCACCGCCTGCTTGATGGTTTCGTTGGTGCCCATACTCACAGTTCTATATCCGCGGCCTTCACCCAGACGATCCAACAATCGCTCCATCAGGATGCGGGTGCCCGAGCCACGCTCGCGCACCAGAAAGGTTTCCTCAAGCAGATCGTTGGGCGAAACGTCGCATCCAGTGGCCAGTTTGTGGCCCTTGGGCGCGATGAAAATATGCGGATGCGGCCCCAGAATTTCGGCGGTGGCCACTGGCGCGCGCGGTGGGCGGCCCATGATCGCCACATCCACCGCGCCGTCCATGACCAGTGCGATGATATCCTCGCGATTACCAATGCGCAGACCGACCTGAATATCGGGATTCTGCGCCTGAAAAGCCGACACAAGATGCGGCGCAAAATACTTTCCGGTGCTGACGACACCAATCGAAAGATGGCCGATTTTGCCCTGTCGAATTGATTTAACCCTGTCGTAACAACTGGTTAGCGAAGCCTCAATTTGCTTGGTCGAGCGCAGGACCTCCGACCCGGGCGAGGTCAGGCTGGTTTTGCCGTCGTTGCCCCGCATCACCAGACGGGTGCCAAGGTTTTCTTCCAGCAGCTTCAGTTGTGTTGACACCGCAGGAGGTGTCAGGCCCAGCATTTCAGCCGCTGCGGTCAGCGAGCCATTCTCGTTTATCGCCACCAGCGCGCGGAGCTGTTTCAGGGTTATCGCGGATTCATTAATCATAAATTTTATTTAACACGTCTGAGATTTTTTTCAATTTCCTTTTTGCGCGATTCCCGTCAAACAAACCCCAGCACCGGACGAATCTCAGGGACTCACAAGATGACCAAACCCGTGGATATTGCCAGTTGGCTGGCAACACAATCCAACATTCCCGCCGATCTGGCCGAGGTTGTTCTGGCCATGTGCTCGGTTGGTAAAGACCTGTCGCGTAAAATCGCCCGCGGCGCGCTTGAAGGTGCCATGGGGGCCGCCGTGGGCGACAACACCGATGGCGACATTCAAAAGGCGCTGGACATCATCGCCGACGAGCATTTCTTCGCCGCCCTGAAAAACTCCGCCGTGCGCTGGTATGGCTCGGAAGAGCGCGAAGAGGTGATCGAGGCTAACCCGAAAGGGCATCTGGCGCTGGCCACCGACCCCTTGGATGGCTCATCAAACATCGACGTCAACGTTTCCATCGGCACGATCTTTTCGATCTACGAAGCCAAAGACGATCCGAACGAAAGTTTTCTGCGCCCTGGGACAGAACAGATCGTTGCGGGTTACATCATCTATGGGCCGCAAACCGGCCTGATGGTCAGCTTTGGTGCGGGCACGCAATTCTTTCTGCTTGACCCTGATCGCGGCGAATTCGTTTTGATGAACGAAAATGTCCGCGTGCCCGAGGCCAGCTCCGAATTTGCGATCAACGCGTCGAATTATCGCCACTGGAGCAAACCCGTGCGCGCCTATATCGACGATTGCCTTGCGGGTGAAACCGGCCCGCGTGGCAAGAATTTCAACATGCGCTGGGTGGCCTCGCTAGTGGCCGAAGCCCACCGGATCATCACCCGGGGCGGTATTTTCCTCTATCCCAGTGACGCGCGCAAAGGCTATGAAGACGGGCGTTTGCGCATGGTTTACGAATGCGCGCCGATTGCCATGCTGGTTGAACAGGCAGGTGGGCTGGCCACGGATGGCTCTGACCGTCTGCTGGAACAGACCGTCAAAACCCTGCATTCGCGCACACCGCTGGTTTTTGGCACACCTGACAAGGTCAACCGCGTCGCCACCTATCACGACCTACCTGATAACGAGACCTCTGCCCTTTTCCGCGAACGCGGCCTTTTCCGAGATTAAGGAACCAGTGACATGAGCATGAAACACCCCATTATATCCGTGACTGGCTCGTCAGGTGCCGGCACTTCGACCGTCAAAAACACGTTTGACAAGATTTTCCGCCGTGAAGGTGTGAAATCCGTGTCA
>JAADIC010000010.1 GCA_013151535.1 Alphaproteobacteria bacterium
CCGGGGCCGCATAGGGCAGAATCTTTGGCGCAATGTCATGCAACTTGGCCAGCAAATCGTCGCGATCAATCTCGGCCATACCAAGGCCGCGGCGCAAAGCGTCGTGATGGACCAGCAGGCGGTCGACCCGCAACTCAAGCGTCGCTTTATCGGCCAGATCGGCCACACGAATGGCGCGCCGCCCGACTTTGTCCTCGTAACACGGGCCAATGCCACGCCCGGTGGTGCCGATTTTTGCAACTGAGTTTTGCGCCTCGCGAGCGCGGTCAAGCTCGCCATGCACCGGCAGGATCAGCGGTGCGTTCTCCGCGATCATCAGGTTTTCAGGTGTGATATCAACGCCTTGCGCGCGGATACTGTCGATCTCGCCAATCAGGTGCCACGGGTCAAGCACCACGCCATTGCCGATCACCGACAGTTTGCCACCACGCACCACACCCGAAGGCAGCATCGCCAGCTTGTAAACCTTACCATCAATGACCAGCGTGTGACCGGCGTTATGCCCGCCCTGAAAACGCGCGATCACATCGGCGCGCTCACTCAGCCAGTCAACGATCTTACCCTTGCCTTCGTCGCCCCATTGGGCTCCAACCACAACAACATTGGCCATCTCAGACCCTTCCGCAATTGTCAAAACATTGTCAAAATTCCGAAGCCCCCTATAGCGGGCCATGATCGTGTGTGAAACCGCTAAATGGACGCATTTTGCAGCGACCGGCGCGACAGAACGCTGGACAGCTTTGCGATCCTCTGGCAAGTAAGCCATCAATCGCAGGCAAGACGAGACATAGATATGACAGGTTTCCTGACCCGCTGGGCGCTGGCATTCGTGCTTTTGAGCGCGACGTTTAATCCGACGGCGTACAGCTATCTTTCTTGGGTACAGGTGAATTACCGGCTGGAACCGGCGATTTCCCTGCTGGTCGGGTTGTTGCTGATCTCGGGCTACATCATTTATTTGCGGGCCACTTTGCGCTCGATCGGGTTGATCGGCATGGGGCTGGTTTCAGCCATCGTGGCAGCCGGAGTCTGGGTGTTGATCGACCTCGGCCTGCTGTCACCCGCCAGCAACGACCTGAAAATCTGGATCGGCCTTGTCGGCTTGTCCTTTGTGCTTGGCATCGGACTTTCGTGGAGCCATGTGCGGCGCGCGATCTCTGGCCAGTCGGATATGGATGATCTGGGCGATTAAGCCGCGATCAAGGCGCGATTGAGCCTTGCGAAAGCCGCGCTCACACCTTAAATAGCGCCTTTGACACGGGCTGTTGCCCGCCCGCATTGCCGCGCATCTGAAACTCTGGGACGCTTCCATGGAAAACATCATTCTGGTCATCCACCTTATTCTGGCCCTGAGCCTGATCGGTGTGGTTCTGTTGCAGCGCTCTGAAGGTGGTGGCCTTGGAATGGGTGGCGGTGGTGGTGGCGGCGTCATGTCGGGGCGCTCGGCAGCCAATGCTTTGGGCCGGTTGACCTGGATTTTCGCCATCGGCTTTATCATCACCTCGATTTCTCTGACGGTGCTGGCGGCGCGCAATGCGGCGGGTGATTCTGTGATTGAACGCCTTGGCGCGGATGCGCCTGCGGTTGAAACCACGGTGCCGGTTGCATCAGATGTTCTGACCCCGCCCGCAGCGGCTGTCGAGGCACCACTTACCCCCCCGGCATCCACAGATGTTCCGGCACCCGCCACGGTTCCATCGCCCAGCCAATAGGCCGGATTAGGCCAGTCACTACAACGGCTTGTTGGATTTGCGCGACTATCCACAGGATATTGCGGCTATGACGGCCTTGCGGCCTTGCCAAAAGGCCGCGAATCTTCTATATCTCAAATCCCGTGATACATGGGTAAACCGAACGGGTTTTCACCCATAACTGACTGATTTCGCGGGGGTTTTCCTGAGCAATGGCACGTTTTATCTTTATCACCGGCGGTGTGGTTTCCTCGCTTGGCAAGGGCTTGGCCTCGGCCTCGCTTGGGGCGTTGTTGCAGGCGCGGGGCTATTCGGTGCGACTTCGCAAACTTGATCCTTACCTGAATGTCGACCCCGGAACCATGAGCCCGTTTGAGCATGGCGAAGTGTTCGTGACGGATGATGGCGCGGAAACCGACCTTGATCTGGGCCATTACGAACGCTTCACCGGGGTTGCAGCGCGCAGCACCGATTCTGTGTCTTCGGGGCGGATTTATTCGACCGTGCTGGAGAAAGAGCGGCGCGGTGATTATCTGGGCAAAACCATTCAGGTGATCCCGCATGTGACCAACGAGATCAAGGATTTCATCAAGATCGGCGAAGACGAGGTCGATTTCATGCTGTGCGAAATCGGCGGCACGGTTGGCGATATCGAGGCCTTGCCGTTTTTCGAGGCGATCCGGCAGTTTTCCCAGGATAGGCGCGGCGAATGCATTTTCATGCACCTGACACTGGTGCCTTACATCGCGGCGGCGGGCGAATTGAAAACCAAACCGACGCAGCACTCGGTCAAGGAATTACGCTCCATCGGGATTGCGCCCGATATTCTGATGTGTCGGGCTGAACGGCCGATCCCTGAAAAGGAGCGCGAAAAACTGGCGTTGTTTTGCAATGTGCGCCCGGATGCGGTGATCCCCGCGCTCGATCTGAATTCGATCTATGAAGCACCCCTGGCGTATCATCGCGAGGGCATGGACCGCGCGGTTCTGGAAGCCTTCAACATCAAGGACGCGCCCGCGCCTGACCTGACAAAATGGCACGACGTGATGGCGGCGATTACCCAGCCCGAAGGCGAGGTTAAAATCGCCATTGTCGGCAAATACACCCAGCTTGGCGACGCCTATAAATCCATCGCCGAGGCGCTGACCCATGGCGGCATCCACAACCGCGTGAAGGTCAAGGCGGAGTGGATCGACAGCGAGATTTTTGAAACCGACGAGGATGTGACCCCCTATCTGGAGGGTTTCAACGCCATTCTGGTGCCCGGCGGTTTTGGCGAACGCGGCACCGAAGGTATGATTAACGCCGCAAATTACGCCCGCACGCATGATGTGCCCTATTTTGGCATTTGTCTGGGCATGCAGATGGCGGTGACCGAGGCTGCGCGCAATCTGGCCGGGATCAAGGATGCCGGATCGGAAGAATTCGATCACGAGGCCGGGGGGAAACGCTTCACCCCGATTGTCTATCACCTGAAAGAATGGGTCGAGGGCAACCGCACCATTCAACGCGCGACCGGTGATGACAAGGGCGGCACCATGCGCCTTGGCGCCTATAACGCAGTATTGGCCGAAGGCTCGCGCATTGCCGAGATTTACGGCACCACGGCCATTTCCGAGCGTCACCGGCATCGCTATGAGGTTGATATGTCCTACCGCGCACCGCTTGAGGAAAAGGGCCTGATCTTTGCCGGTATCTCGCCCGACGGGCGCTTGCCGGAAACCGTCGAGATCAGGGATCATCCGTGGTATATCGGGGTGCAGTTTCACCCCGAGCTGAAATCAAAACCGTTTGAGCCGCATCCACTGTTCGCCGATTTCATTCGCGCGGCACTGGATCAAAGCCGTCTGGTATAGCGTTTCCCTGACGGGATATGGCCAACATCGCTGAACGCTCGTTGGCAGGGGCGCGGCCCCTGACCCCGGGATATTTGCGGAACAAAGATGTGAAGCAGGAGGACAAGACCTCCCTTGCGTCGCTTTGATGTTGGACTTAACCATTGGGCAAATGGAAAGGGCGTTGTCATGGCAAAAGGTTATTGGGTTGCGAATGTAAGTGTCGACAACCTTGCGGAATATAAGAAATATGTAGAGGCCAATGCGGTGGCATTCGCCAAATATGGCGGCAAGTTTCTGGTGCGCGCCGGCAAGCACGAGGTGCGCGAAGGTCAGATGAACAATCGCATTGTGGTGCTGGAATTCAAGGATTACGAAACCGCCCTCGCCTGCTACGCATCACCCGAATATCAGGACGCCATGAAGTTCCGCACGGATCATGCCAGCGCCAATCTGGCGATTGTTGAAGGATGGGACGGCTGATGGTTTTTTCTCTGTTAAAACGGTTGACCGAAACCAAACCCGAACCGCTGGATGAAAGTGACGCGCGGCTGGCCTTATCCGCGCTTCTGGTGCGCATTGCCCG
>JAADIC010000281.1 GCA_013151535.1 Alphaproteobacteria bacterium
AGGAGAAGACCATGTCGCGCGGATGGAAGAACACATTAAAATATTCACAGGTCACGCCCAGGGCGGACTATCTGAACCGCCGTCAGTTGATGGCGGGGGCCGTGGCCATGGGGTTTGCCGGGCCGGCAATGGCTCAGATTGCCACTGTACCCAGCCGTTACTCCACCAGCATGCCGCCAAACTCGTTTGAGGATGTCACCACCTACAACAACTTCTACGAATTCGGCACTGGCAAGGACGACCCGGCAAAAAATGCCCATACCCTGACAGTCGATCCGTGGTCGGTGAAAATTGACGGAATGGTGGATAATCCGGGCAATTATGATCTGGCCGATATCATAGGCGGCGCCACCATGGAGGAACGCATTTACCGGCTGCGCTGTGTTGAAGGCTGGTCGGCGGTGATCCCGTGGGTTGGTTTTGAACTGTCGAACCTGCTGAACCGGGTTGGCGTGCAAAGTGGTGCCAAATACGTCAAATTCGAAACGCTGGTGCGGCCCGAGGAAATGTCAGGGCAGAAACGCAAACTGCTGCAATGGCCCTATGTTGAAGGTCTGCGACTGGACGAGGCGATGAACCCGCTGACCATTCTGGCCACCGGGCTTTACGGCAATGAGTTGCCGAACCAGAATGGCGCACCGCTGCGCCTGGTAGTGCCATGGAAATACGGTTTCAAATCGATCAAATCCATTGTTCGGATTTCGCTGGTCAGCAAGGAACCGCTGAACACCTGGCAACAGGAAAACGCCCGTGAATATGGGTTTTTCAGCAACGTGAACCCGAATGTCGACCACCCGCGCTGGAGCCAGGCAACCGAACGCCCGCTTGGCGGCGGGCTGTTTTCCAAGCGCATACCGACCGAGATGTTCAACGGTTACGGCGATCAGGTGGCAGCCATGTATACCGGCATGGATCTGGAGAAATTTTACTAGGGCGGTATTGGACCCGGTGCAAAGCTGAAGAGCTTAAGGAGACACACAGTGACATACGCACAAACCATCAACGGCGCCCTGCGCCGGGTTCCCGCTTGGCCGCTTTACATTCTGGGTGTTCTGCCCGGGGTCTGGTTTTTTTACCTGGGCCTGACCGGCGGGTTGGGGCCCGAGCCGATCAAGGCTCTGGAGCAAGAGCTGGGGCGTTTGCCCTGCAGCTGTTCATTGTCTTGCTGGCGATCACTCCGCTGCGAAACTACACGAAGATTAACCTGATCAAATACCGCCGGGCCCTGGGGCTTTTGATTTTCTTTTATGTCTCGGTGCATCTGGCGGTCTGGCTGTTTTTGGACGTGCAGGATCCTGCGGCGATCTGGAAGGACATCGTTAAACGGCCCTATGTCACCTTTGGCATGATAAGTTTCGTGGCGCTGATCCCGTTGGCGATCACCTCGAACAACCGATCATTGCGCAAACTTGGCCCGCTGGTCTGGCGTAAACTGCATATGCTGACCTATCCGGCGATCGTATTGGGCGGCGTGCATTTTGTCTGGCTGCGCAAGGGCTGGCAGGTGGAACCGATGCTGTACCTGATCGTGATCCTGCTGCTGCTGGCGACCCGGATCAAGCTGCGGCGGCGCAGTAGTGCGGTGCAGGTCCAGCAATAGGCCACTCAGGTTAAAAAAAGAACGGCAACCCCATTAACATTGGGGTTGCCGCTGTCTGACACCGGTTTCGCGAGATCAGCGGTTGGTTCCGAGGGACCGTAAACCAACCGCCAGCGCGCTCAGTGCTCAGTTTGTCAGGCGCAACGAGTTGATGTTGCGGGCGATTGACTGAAATGCCTCGGAAATATCCGTGCCATCTACATCGTAGTAGTGTGACGGCGTCGAGGCGCAGGACTGCATGACCAGTGACGACGCGGCCGAGGTTTCAAAACCCATGGTGTAAACCTCGATACCCTGAGCCTTGGCGGAGTTGCACATAGCCTCCAGGCGCACGTCTTTTTCCGCGTTAAATACCTGATCCACCGCCTGCACCAGCGACGCGTTGCCCGCAACCGTTTCATAATAATCCCAGGTATAGGTGTCCCAGAATTCCGGATAGGTCATCTGCACGACATTGGTGCCGCCCTCGGGCGCGGCGTCGCGTGTGCCGTGTTCGACCCAGAAATAATCGTCGTTCACCGCGTCGTAGACCGAAACATGGTCAGCATGTGAACCGGTGTCCAGGTTTTGATAAAACGGCGATGGCCCGTCGCGAAACCCTTCGCGTACGATGTGCTGGGTTGTGTTTTTGCCATCGGTCATCAGCACTACGACTTTTTTGGTATTTGGCGTGCTGTAGTCGAATGGGCGACCCACGAAATTGGTGCTGACAACACCCAGGCCATTGGCCAGGTTCTCAACGCCGGGGCGAAACGCCGGATCCAGCAGGGCCGAGCCCCATTTCATGCCCAGCTCAATAGATGTGTAGCCACTGGCATACATCGCATCAATTGCCACTTCGAGGTCCTGATAGTCGTTCTCGTAAGCTGACACCGCACGCTCGGCATATGGGCTGCAGGTCCGGCGCCAGTCAACAGCGTTGTCTGCCGAGCCCCAAGGGTCAATCGTTGCACTGCGTCGCAGGCTTGGATTAAGGTCTGGCAGCGCCAACGGGTTGATCACCTGCGGGTCCAGTTCAACTGGAATGGACGCATAGTCAGTGACGTCAAAATCAATGCAGCTGGATTGCGTGTGTTCTTCAGTGGTATTGAATTGCTGGATCAGGTTTTCGCCCAAAAGCACCTGTTCGTTATAGGGCACCAGTGAGACCGAGACCTTGTCTGCCTCAACCGTGCAGACACCGTCAAATGGCGGCGATGCATCGGGATCACATTGCATCAGATAGACGAATTCCTTGGCTGCGGCCTTCAGATCGTCCATCTTCGAATTGCCGCTGGACGATGTGCCGCCCATGGAACCAGACGTATCCACAACCAGTGAAATTTCGACATCCGTCACGCTTTCTATGGCAGTACCGGAGGCCGGCGCTGCCAAAGAGGTGATGCCCATCAAATTCATGAAATACGAAGTCACATCGATGCTCAGACCAGCTGTCACCGATTTGCCGGTTGCTGACTCGACCACGATGATATCGCCTGCGGTGATGTAATCGGCAAAACCCGCCTTGGCAAAATAGTCCAGAACCACGTCCTGTGCGTCCAGTGTCTGGTTCAGGCTGGCCCCGGCCAGGATTGCCCGGTCAAGGGTTGATTGCAGCCGCGCGCGGTTCATTTCGGTGCGCATCAAATCGACGGCCATGCCGGCAATCATCAGCATCAGGACCAGAAGGAACAGCGAGAAGATAATCAACGAGCCATCTTCCGAGCGGCCAAAGCGCCGCATTCCGCGCCTAAGCGTGGTTTGATTGTGGCCTGAACCGGATGTCTTTGGGCATTTGGTCACTGACATGAAGCACCTGTTAATTCGTTAAACCAATTAGGGATGCAGGGGTTTTTGAAATATTTGGCCCGCTGCAACTAAGGCAAGATCGAGCAACTATTACGGCAAGAAAGGCGCAACCTAGGCAAAATAAAGTCATTGAACACGGATCGGGGAGGGTTTTGGAAATCCGGCAGGAATTGTTTCGATCCGCGCGCCTAAATCACAACTTAAAGGGGATCACCGGGACCCCGGGCCGGGTAAGTGATTCTGTTTTTGAGGTGGGGAATGCGATTGGCGACATTCAGCGCCGAGCAAAAGTCAGGTTTGTGGCGCGGCGTCAGTAGCTGCTTTGCGCTGTTGGTCCATGTGCTTTTCAAGCAAGGTTACGATGCGCGGATCCTTGCGTCTCTGTGCGTAATCAAGCGGATATCCCTGCACATATTCCGAGTCCATAGCAAGCGGGTCTGCTCCGCGTTCCAACAGAAATTGCACTAACTCTAGCGACCCAATTGCTGCCGCTGTGTGCAGTGGAGTCTCGTCCAATGTCCCGCGCGCATTAATGTCGGCGCCAGCGTCCAGTAGTAAAGACACAATATCTATGGACAAGGAGTGTTCCCGCCCCATGACTGTGTCGTCGTGTTCGTGTTGAATCGCCGACTTCAGTGGCGACATGCCCTCATCGTCCTGATAATTTACGTCAACGTCTTGGTTCAGGAACCACTCAACTGACTCCAGATTACCGGAACCGATTGCATTGGTAAGCCAATGCCTGCCCAAAAACCCGTCAACACCTTGCGGGAAATCCGGGTCTTGGACTGCGCGTTCTTCCAGAAAAGCAATATCGCCCTTTTTCAGCGCCAGGGCGACGTGATCGCAGTCTTCCACAACCTCAGGATCGATATGCGCCGGTCCCAGCCTGAAAGTTTTCAAAAAGAGCACAAAGAGTACATAGAAGGGAACAATCAAGGCGCTGATCACGACAACGATAGCAAAGAAACCTAAAACAAACGCGCCCGCCGTCAGGATTCCGAGTTTTTCGACTATCTTTTGATACATTATGAGGCTCTGGAGCGACGCTGATTGTAGGAACGGTTATGATCAGCCCATGGCGAAACTTTGACCCTGATTTGTATGTTATGGAGAAAAGTAGGCTCCGGACGCCCTATCTTGTGTCGTTCTCGTCTTCAACACATACGGCCCAGTTGGCCCGAGTCTGTGGATAACTCGGAATTCCGCCGCCAAACTGCGATCACCACGCAATCATATTTCGCCATCCCGTTGTTCTTCCGGTATTTTCTTGCAAAAACCCCTGTGTTTACAGGCTTTCCCGACAGCATCAAAAATTTCTTACATTTCTCAAAAATAAGTCTTGCCCCCTGCACCCCTTGGGCCTAAACACCCCCTCACCACCAGCGCAGCGATGCGCAGGCGGGGCGCCAGACGGGCTGCAAAGCTACGAGACGCAAAATAATAACAAGAGATACGGCAGGCGGGGCGCGCCACTCAACAGGGCGCATCACGGTTTGTTTTGTCTCTGTGCTCTTTGAAATTGTAGTTACTGAAGAGATATGTGGGCGGTTTGGTTCTTTCGATGGATCAACCTTCGCATATCGACTTCCTAGGGTCTTCGGATCCGATTATGGAAGGTCAGCTTCACTGTTTGGACGGCTTTCGGTTTCTCTGAAACCCTAAGCACGAAAAACAGAAAAGATGTTCAAAGATGTTTCCTAGCCGGAGCATCTGAGAACGATGTGCAAAGGTTCGAACGTCAAGGACAAGCGAGCAATCGCTTTTCAACTTGAGAGTTTGATCCTGGCTCAGAACGAACGCTGGCGGCACGCCTAACACATGCAAGTCGAGCGCTACCTTCGGGTGGAGCGGCGGACGGGTTAGTAACGCGTGGGAACATACCCTTTTCTAAGGAATAGCCTCGGGAAACTGAGAGTAATACCTTATACGCCCTTCGGGGGAAAGATTTATCGGTGAAGGATTGGCCCGCGTTAGATTAGTTAGTTGGTGGGGTAACGGCCTACCAAGACGACGATCTATAGCTGGTTTGAGAGGATGATCAGCAACACTGGGACTGAGACACGGCCCAGACTCCTACGGGAGGCAGCAGTGGGGAATCTAATGGGCGCAAGCCTGATCTAGCGATGCCGCGTGAGTGATGAAGGTCTTAGGATCGTAAAGCTCTTTCGCCAGGGAAGATAATGACTGTACCTGGTAAAGAAACCCCGGCTAACTCCGTGCCAGCAGCCGCGGTAATACGGAGGGGGTTAGCGTTGTTCGGAATTACTGGGCGTAAAGCGCGTACGTAGGCGGATTAGTAAGTTAGGGGTGAAATCCCAGGGCTCAACCCTGGAACTGCCTCTAAAACTGCTAGTCTTGAGATCGTGAGAGGTGAGTGGAATTCCGAGTGTAGAGGTGAAATTCGTAGATATTCGGAGGAACATCAGTGGCGAAGGCGGCTCACTGGCACGATACTGACGCTGAGGTACGAAAGTGTGGGGAGCAAACAGGATTAGATACCCTGGTAGTCCACACCGTAAACGATGAATGCCAGACGTCGGGTAGCATGCTATTCGGTGTCACACCTAACGGATTAAGCATTCCGCCTGGGGAGTACGGTCGCAA
>JAADIC010000048.1 GCA_013151535.1 Alphaproteobacteria bacterium
GCCGGCAAAGGGCAGATTGCGCGAAACCTCCAGCCCCGCGCCCTGAAAAATCTTTTCAACCGCCTCCATCAATTCCGGCGCACAGGCCGCCCCGAAACGGTCACCCAGCACAATATCGGGCTTTTTCTTGAAGGCATAGGACGTCGCGCTTAGCGCATCGCGCGGCATGGAATGGCAATCCAGCAGCAGGGCAAAGCCAAAATCTTCGCGTGCCTCGCTTAGCAAATCATGCAGTTTTTCGTGGTAGGGGTGGTAAAAATCCGCCAACCTTTGCTGGGCCTCGTACATCCCCATCTTGCCGCGCCGGATTTCACGGCTGTTGCCAACTACACGCGGAATCACCCCAAGGCCCGAGGTGATGCGCGGGTTATGGCCCTTCTGACGCACCCCATAGATCAGGGCCGGGTCCAGATCCCCGGCATCGCGGTTCACGTCAACAAAAGCGCGCGGCATCGCGGCACATAACAACGGCGCGCCAAATTCAGGGGCCATGTCGTAAAGCCGGTCAACAAACGCGTCCTCGGACGAGCGGATGGTCTTTTCATCCAGTTGTGATTCGCGAATGAAGCTCCACGGGTAATCTCGCCCGGAATGGGGCGAGGTAAAAACCGCCGCCGTATCGCGGTTCTCTGGCATCGTCAGAATGTAAGGTTTACGCGCCATGACACCCAGATTTCTATGTTCACACCCCAGCCTTTCATTTTAGCAATTCCACTTGAACCCCAAAGCGCAACTGACTATAGAAGCGCGACGGGGGCGTTGCCGCTTTCCCACAGGTTGCAGGTCAAACGGCCAATAACCACACGGATATGGCAGCGCTTTTGACTTTTCGGGCGTATAGCTCAGCGGGAGAGCACTTCGTTGACATCGAAGGGGTCACAGGTTCAATCCCTGTTACGCCCACCATTCCCCCTGATCGGGGTCTGGCCAAACAGAATTTTAACGGCGCAATCGCGCCGCGACCAAGGAGAAAGACCATGAAGGTCAAGAACTCACTTCGCTCTTTGAAAGCGCGCCACCGCGATTGCCGCATCGTGCGCCGTAAGGGCCGTGTTTACGTCATCAACAAAACCCAGCCGCGCTTTAAGGCACGTCAGGGTTAATTGCTGTTCCAGAAATTAAGAAGGCCGCCGAGGGGTTCCTCAGGCGGCCTTTTTCTGTTGTCTTTTTGTGATTAACCGCCGGAATCCGCAACCAGACGCGCAATCGTCTGTTGGTTCAAATAGCCGGTAACCGGAAATCCGCGTGATTTTTGGAACCGGCGAATGGCACGGCGGGTTCGCTTTTCAAACACCCCATCCACGACGCCCGTGTCAAAGCCAAGTGCTGTCAGTTGCTGTTCCACCAACAGGCGGCCAAAGCCGTTCAGGCGCAGATCAGCCTCGGCCATCTCTGCCGCCGCGATCGCGGCTGCCTTGGTCGATTTATCCTCCAGCTTGGCAATGCGCGCGCGGGCTTTCCCGGCATAAACGCCATTTCCATACTGCCCGAGATAGGCCTGGTAGGACGCGATACTGTTGATCGACTTGGCCAAATCCCAGCTTTTCTGCTCCTGAAATTCGGCTTTGGCCTTTTTGGCGTCTTCAATCGCCTTCAATTTCGTCTGTGCCACATCGGCAAAACGCCCGGCCGGATAATTCTTCAGATACCGCCGATAACCCTTGGTCTTGCCAGCTTCAGCGCCCGAGCTTTGCCAATATGCCCGATCAGCCTCCTCCAGTGCCGCCTGCTTCTTGCGCGCCGCATCGGCCAGTTCCTCGCGCTTGCCGCTCGCTTGCCGGTCTAGCCGATTGATCTGGCGCTGGCTCAGATACCCTGTCCGATCAAAGCCGCGATCATCCTGCCAAGCACCGATCGCACGCCGACTGGCGCGTCCGAACTTACCATCGATGCCGCGTGTGTCATAGCCCAGCAACGACAGGTTCTTTTGTATTTTCCTACGGTCCGCCCGACTTAGGCCCAAACCCGCTTCCGCCGCTTTGGCCTTGTCTTGCGGGGTTAGGACCACAATTTCATCCAGATATTTTTGCGCCTGTGCCCCATGTTTGCCAGCCGGAAAGGCCCGCAAATAGGCCCGCATCGCCGCCGCGCCACCCAGATCACTGACCGCCTGCCAATAGCCGTCATCGCTTGAGCCATCCTTGGGTGGCGCAACCACTTTCGGCCTCTTCGCCAGACTGCCAAACGCCGAAACATAGCCCAAACCTGTCACTGAATCCGGTGCGTTGTCCAAAGCGCTGGCAAAACTCGCGCCGCGCTTCAGAAAATCCCGTTCCAGCGTCTTGGCAATATCGCCGGGCTTGCCGGTGACAACCAGCACCCCTTGCGGAATGTCCAGATCACCAATGCCGGCTTTCAGGCCACCCGTCACCGCAATCGGGCGCGGTGATGTTCCCAGAAACACCACAGCACCCCCCGGGCGCTGGGCGGCATAATCAAGGATCGTGCGCAAAGATAAACCTTCGTAATTGATGCTGATCGGGTTCGGCGGAAACGCGTTTACCGGCACCAACCATGTATCGCTGTCGGAAGTGACAAAATGCCCGCTCAGAACGATAATCGCCCGATCCGCTGCTTCCAGGCGCGCGGCAAAGCCTTGCATGATCCCACGGGTTTGTGCGGTGCCTAAATCTTGCCCGGCCACCACCGTATAACCGGAACTGCGCAATCTTGTTGTGACGCCCATGATCTTTTCGCCGTCAAACATCGTGCTGGCGCGTTGGTAATTGCGGTTGCCAATCAGAAGGGCCACATCTTGTGCCACAACAGAAACAGCGGAAATCAGAACGACCAGAAAACCGGTCAAAATGGTGGAAAAAAGACGCGTCATGGCACCCCCATACTCAATAAATCAGTCATAGCTCCTTTGATCGTCAATGACTTTACCGTCATTGGGAAGGGAGCCCGGGGCCACTATAACCACATTTCCGCGTAATTTCAGAGTCTCCAGAACAGATTTTTCAACTGCCCCAGCGTCAACGGAAGTCGATTCAATTTCAACCGTCATCACATCCTTTTCACCCGCTCGCGTGGCAATCACCCGCGCCCTAGCGATTTCAGGATGCTTGCCAACCAGTGCTGCCACCTGTTCGGGGCGCACGAACATGCCCTTGATCTTGGTGGTCTGATCGGCCCGGCCCAACCAGCCCTTGATGCGTGTATTTGTTCGCCCACAGGGGCTTTGGCCCGGTAAAACCGCGGACAGATCACCAGTGGCAAACCGGATTAGCGGGTAATCAGGGTTGAGCGAGGTCACAACCACCTCGCCTACCTCACCATCAGCCACGGGGGTGCCGGTGCCGGGGGTGACGATTTCAACGATAACACCCTCGTCCAGAATCATACCTTCCATGGCTTCGCTCTCATACGCGATATTGCCCAAGTCAGCAGTGGCATAGCTTTGCAAACATTGAACACCACGATCAGCATATTCGGCGCGCAGCGACGGGAACAACGCCCCGCCACCCACAGCGGCGCGTTTGATGCCGGACAGGTCCACGCCCATCGCATCCGCCCGATCAAGGATGATCTTCAGGTAATCCGGCGTCCCGGCATAGGCCGTCACCCCCAGATCAGCCGCCGCGCGCACCTGCAATTCAGTCTGGCCCGTACCAGCCGGGAACACTGTCGCCCCGACTGCACGCGCGCCGCTTTCAAAGATCATACCCGCAGGCGTCATGTGATAGGAGAAACAATTCTGCACGATGTCATGGCTGCGAATACCGCAGGCATAAAGCGCGCGGCCAATGCGCCACCAGTCGTGGCTGATGCCGCCCGGCTCATAAATCGGCCCCGGAGATTGGAACACATGCGCCACATTGCCGACTTTGATGCCACCGAACGGCGGGCGCGCCTTTTGCATGTCCGACAGGTCGGATTTGCGCAGAACCGGCAGTAACGCCAGATCGCTGGCCGATCTGACCTTGTCCGCCTCGGCGCGCCATGCTTCGGGTGCGTGTGTTATACCCGCAAGAATTGCGCCCAACTGCGCGGCCTGATCGGCAGCGCGCTTATCCGCGCTCCGACATTCCAGTGCATCAAAATAATCCGACATCAGTTCAGCCAACGCTTGCGACGAGGACCGCACATCGCGAAACGATTTGCGCCCCTCCTCGGAGATACCAAGATAGAATTCCTTCACGTCGGGGTTTTCCGCCAAATCCTTGGCAGGCCCGTCCATCACCACACGCCCGCTTTCAAGGATATAGCCATAGCTGGCATATTTCAGCGCCACATTGGTGTTTTGCTCGGCCAACAAAAACGACACACCTTCCTTTTCATTCAGGTTTTTGATGATGCCAAAAATTTCCTCGACCAGTTGCGGGGCCAGACCCATGCTTGGCTCATCCAGCAGGATGGTTTCGGGCTTGCTCATCAACGCGCGGCCAATGGCGCACATTTGCTGCTCGCCACCCGATATATTATAGCCCGCCAGCGATTTGCGCCGCTCGCGCAGGCGGGGGAAATAATTGTAAACCTTGTCGATATCGGCCGCGATTGCCCCCGCCCCGTCCTTGCGGGTAAAGGCACCGGTTTGCAGGTTTTCCTCGATTGTCAGATGTTCAAAACAATGGCGGCCTTCCATCACCTGAATGACCCCCTTGCGCACCAAAGCCGCCGGGTTCAATTCAGAAATGCTTTCGCCGCGATAGATGATCTTGCCCTTGGTGACCTCGCCGCGTTCCGAGTGCAGCAGGTTTGAAATCGCCTTGAGCGTGGTGGTCTTGCCCGCGCCATTGCCCCCCAGCAGCGCCGTGATACCGCCCTTGGGCACGTTCAGACTGACACCTTTGAGGGCAAGGATCACATGGTTATAGATCACTTCGATATTATTGACCTCAAGCAAGATGTCGCTTGCGGGGTCGCTGTTCTCTGACATGCTCATGGGATCGGGTCCGCTCAATTTTCGGGATTGGAACCAGCCCCGCGAACGGGACTGGTCGTTGTTTTACTGCAAATTAGTTGCAGGTCTGTGTCTGCCACTCGGGCTTGTCAGCGATGTATTTGGCTGCCGCCGCTTCCAGCAGTGGGCGAACCACGGCTGTGTTGGGCGCGATCAGGTCCGATGTGCGAACCCAGTTTTCACCATCCCACTGTTGCAGGAAGATCGAACCGCCACCGGCGTGATCTTTACACGAGCCTTTGATCGGCGAGGTAAAACCAGCCAGACCGATCTCGGCCAGACGGGCATCCGACAGATCCATCATTTCCAGACCCATGCGCATGTCCGAGCCATCAATGTTGGCTTTGCCCGACATTTTCTGGGCCGTGGCGATGGCTTCTGCAACCACAACCGCGTTGAACAGGCCACGGTTATAAAGCACGTCACCAACCTTGCTTGCGTCATCGATCTGGCTGTTACCCGGTTCGATAACATACTTGATTACGTCCTGGAGCGCCGGGAAATCGGTGCCGGAGGCCGCCATGTTGGCCGAACGATAGCCCTTGCCGGCAGCGCCAACAGGGTCAAGGTCGGCGTTTGCACCAGACCACCAGTTACCAATGAAACGATCCATTGGATACCGGATCTTCGCGGCTTCCTTGATCGCGGTGGAGTTCATCGCACCCCAACCCCACATAATCATCCAGTCAGGCTTTTCTTTGCGCACGTTCAGCCATTGCGATGACTGGGCCTGCATTTCCTTACCGGCAACCGGGAATTTGACCACTTCAAAGCCCATGGTCTCGGCCATTTTGTCCAGAAGTGGGATCGGCTCTTTGCCGTAACCAACGTCAAGATAGATATAGCCGATCTTCTTGCCCTTGATGCCGCCATCCTGGCTGTCGATGAACCGCAGGATCGAAGACATCTGGCTCCAGTATGTGGCCGGATAGTTGAAGGTCCACGGGAATGTCTCGCCAATCGCGGCGGCGGACAGGCCATAGCCCATCGACAGAACCGGAATCTTGTCAACCGGGGCTTTCGGGATCAACTGCAATGTGATGCCGGTGGAATACGGGTTGTAAACCAAAGCACCCTTGCCCTTGGTGGCCTCGTAACACTCGACACCTTTTTGGCTGTTGTAACCGGTTTCACATTCTTCAACCACAACCTTAAGGCCGCCGATGCCGCCATCACGGGCGTTCAGCATGGCGAAATAGTCGTTAAAGCCGTTGGCAATTGGTGTACCACCACCAGCATAAGGGCCGGTCCGATAGGAAAGCGATGGAACATACAGCGTTTCTTGCGCGCTGACTGCCCCCACTTGCAGGGTTGCCGCCATTGCAACAGCGACGGTCCCCATGGTTAGTTTCTTGAACATTTCTGTTCCTCCCAAATTATGCGAGCGGCGATCTTGTCGCCCGCTTCTGATAGTGAAACCTCTGTTTTGTTTGCAAGCCCGGTTTCACGGCCCGCCCGTTTTTTCTGTGGCCTAATAGGGGAAAGGCCACACGCGTAATTTCTGTTTCAGGATCGCCCAGAGCCGCGCCAGCCCATGCGGCTCGACGATCAGGAAGAACATGATAAGTGCCCCGATAATCATGAAATTCACATGCTCCACCGTTGCTGCGTTAATCGCTACCGAATAGTCGACGAAGGGCAGATCAAATTCTCTTGGCAA
>JAADIC010000307.1 GCA_013151535.1 Alphaproteobacteria bacterium
AACGCCGCCCGGTGAAAGGCGGCGAATGATGGCGTGAGCACCAGCGAATCTTCAAAGGCCTCGAAAGGCCTCGTCCATTGTGTTGGCCTGACGGATGATCGCGGCAAGGCCGGTCGCCTCGTCGATAATGTCGGCGTCCCAAACCACCCACTCAACCGCATCAAAGCGCGTGTGGATCGGCGCGATCGCATAGCGGCCAAATTTGCCGAAGCGCTGTTTTGGTGCAGCAAGCGAGCCGCGCAGCATCGGGTTGTTGGTGAGGGGAGAGGAAAAAGAAAGAGCCATGGGAGCCTCCGAGGCAAGTGCTGGCAAGGCGGGATGCCTCGCGCTTGGTGCGCTGTGTTTCGTTTTCCTGTAATCACCTTCGCTCGCAGGTGCGCGCATATCCAGTTTATTCGCAGTAATATCATGACTTTATGATTGATCGCGTGATTGTAAAACGAAAAAGCCCCGCGCAGGACGGGGCTGATCCGATGGATGGGTTCACTCAATCTTCAATGCGATATACGCGCCCTCGATCGTCAAGCTTCTCTGACGTGATGGTTAGCCCGAGGCGTTTTTTCAGTTGGCCGGACATTGCACCCCTCGCGCTGTGACTTTGCCAGTTGGTGGCCTTGGTGATTTCGGGGCAATGGTTGCCCCATCGGGCGCGCGCAGCATTTCGATCAGCATGGCCTGCTTGGTGCCCGCGCGCAGTTTCGGCTTGGCTGGCTCCGGATCGGACAATCGCGTTGTCGTCTCCAACCCGATTGCCTCAAGCCCTGCATCGGTTATGACCAGCGTGGTGCCATGGCCATCACCGGTCTTGCGCCACGTGGGCTCGCCTTTGCGCAGGTCGGCTTCGACCTCGTCGAGGAAGCCCTGCTTGATCAGCGGTAAAATGACCTTGTTGGCAGCGCCGCCACGCAGACGATCTGGCAGCGGCAGGGCAATCCGGTCAGGCTGTTGGGAAGCGCGTGAAAGGATCAGCGTTTGTGTTTCGGTAAGTTTGCTCATTGGTCGGTCTCCTTGAAAAAGGACGCGCACATCTCGCGCCAGATCACCTGATCGTCGGACTCAGAGCCCTGCCGCATTTCGTTGATGCGGGCGCTAACCTCGTCATCGACCGGCACCAGCCAGAAACCGCCGGGCAGAGGTGCTGCACCACCGCCCATGGTGCCCTTGGCAAAGCGGCCGAGGTGGCGATGGGTCCGATCAGACAGGATGAGGGTTTTGGTAAGGTTGGGCATGGTGTTCGTCCTTGATTGCATCGATTTCCTGCAATCACCATTGCTCTGAACAAGGGGCTTAGCAACGAAAAGTGCCGCAATATCATTGCGTTGATGAACCCGTGGGGTGATCAGATATGGCCGCTGCCACACAACCCATCGCGGTGATTGCAAAACTGCTGGATTTGTCCGAGCGCCGGGTGCAGCAGCTGAGCCGCGAGGGGGTGATCCCAAAAGCGACACGCGGGCAGTATGATCTGATTGGCTCGGTGCGCGGTTACGTGCGGTACTTGCGTGATCAGGCGGTGAGTGCACAAGCCGGTGCCCCGGATTATGCCGTTGAGCGGGCGCGCTATATTCGCGCGCGGGCGGACCTTGTTGAAATGGAAGCCAACCAGCGCCGCGGTGCACTGATTGCGGCGGATGATATCGAGGTGGCGTGGATCAAGGTGCTGGCGCTCCTGCGCACCCGGGTTCTGGCCCTGCCGGACCGGTTGGCACCGCAAGTCCATATCGCGGCAAACCTTGCCGAAACCCGCAACCTGCTCAGCGTAAACTTGCGTGAAGCCCTTGAGGATTTAGCCAACAGCGATGTGCAGCCAGAGAAAGATAGTGAAACAGGTGATGGCGCAGACAGTGAATCCGGTACCGATTTTGAGGATCGCGGGCTCGCCAGTCCTGCGCCGGACGGTGAAACGGGCGCTGGAAACCCTGCGGCCACCACCCGAGCTGACGATCAGTGACTGGGCCGATCAGAACCGCCGCCTCAGTTCCGAAGCCAGCGCCGAACCCGGGCAATGGCGCACAAGCCGCGCCGAATATCAGCGTGAAATCATGGAGGCGATCTCGGACGGGGTTGTGGAGAGCGTTGTAATCATGTCCGCCAGCCAAATAGGCAAATCGGAATGCCTGCTTAACATGGTCGCCTACCACATCGATCAGGATCCGGCCCCGATCATGGTGGTGATGCCGACCGAGCGCGATGCCGAGACCTGGTCCAAGGACCGGTTTTCACCAATGGCGCGTGACACCCCGTGTCTGACCGGCAAGATCGCCGACCCGAAATCGCGCGATGGCAACAACAAGATCCTGCACAAGCGCTTTCCCGGCGGGCATCTGACCATTGTCGGCGCCAATGCGCCTTCGGGGCTGGCCAGTCGCCCGATCCGGCTGCTGCTGTGTGACGAGGTCGATCGCTACCCGTTCAGCGCCGGGGCCGAGGGCGATCCGGTGAACTTGGCAAAAAAACGCACGGTGACCTTTTGGAACCGCAAGATCGTGCTGGTCTCGACCCCAACCAACAGGGGCGCGAGCCGGATCGAAGCCGCCTACGCCGAAAGCGACCAGCGCCAGTATCACGTGCCATGCCCGGAATGTGGCGAAGAACAAGTGCTGGTCTGGCCACAAGTCAAATGGAACAAAACCCCGGGCGGCGCGCATAAGCCCGAAACCGCGAAATACCATTGCATCCATTGTAACGCGCCGTGGCGGGATGAAACCCGCTGGGGTGCAATCAGCAAAGGGCATTGGCAGGCACAAAAACCCTTCGCCGGCATCGCCGGATTTCATCTCAATGAAATCTATTCACCGTGGATACGGCTTGAGGCAATGGCGAAAGCGTTCCTGTCAGCCCGCGCAGGTGGTGATGAAACCATGAAGACCTTCATCAACACCTCGCTTGGCGAGACCTGGGTGGAGAGCGGCGAAGCGCCGGATTGGCAACGGCTGCTGGACCGCAAGGAAGACTGGGCCGCAGGAGAGGTTCCGGCAAACGCCCTGTTCCTGACCGCAGGCGCGGATGTGCAGAAGGACCGGATTGAGGTTGATGTCTGGGCCTGGGGGCGTGGACTGGAAAGCTGGCTGATCGATCACCTCGTGATTGAGGGCGGTCCGGGCTCGGAATCCTGCTGGAACGGATTGACGGATTTGCTCGGCCGAACATGGCAGCACGGCAACGGCAGTCAGATGACGATCGCGAGGTTGGCCGTTGATACTGGGTATGAAACCCCGGCGGTCTATGGTTGGGCCCGCAAGGTCGGCTTTGGCCAGGTGGCACCGGTTAAGGGTGTCGAAGGCTTCAACCGCGCCAGTCCCGTTTCGGGGCCGACATTCGTCGATGCAACCATCGCTGGCAAACGCCTGCGCCGGGGCGCGCGGCTGTGGACGGTGGCGGTGTCGACCTTCAAATCCGAGACCTATCGGTTCTTGCGCCTTGAACGCCCAACACCGGAAGAAATGGCCGCTGGAGCATTGTTCCCGCCGGGAACATTGCACCTGCCGGGCTGGATTGATTCTGAATGGTTGAAGCAGCTGGTGGCCGAACAACTGGTGACGGTGAAAAACAAGCGCGGCTTTGCCCGGCTGGAATGGCAAAAACTGCGCGAACGTAACGAAGCGCTCGATTGCCGGGTTTACGCCCGTGCGGCGGCGTGGATCCTCGGAGCGGATCGCTGGTCCGAAAAGCAATGGGATGAGTTGGCGCGGCAGGTCGCGGTGCCAGAAAAGGATACGCCAGCCGTTTCAGTATCGCGCCCGGTACGGGTTGCCCGCCAGCGCCGTTCCGTGCGCTCGAATTATATGAGGTAATTGATGGTCACATTGGCAGAACTTCAAACTCGCCGCGAGGCTCTGGCGGCCTCACGCGCCAGCGGCGTGGCCCGGGTCAGTTATGACGGCAAGACGGTGGAATACCGCAGCTTGGCTGAAATCGACCGCGCCATTGATGTGCTGGACCGCGAGATTGCCACGCTTGAGGGTCGCAGGGTGATCCGGCAAATCCGCGTGACCACGACCAAGGGATTGTAATGAAATTATTCAATGCGTTTCGCCGCCATCCCACCGGCGGCCCTTCAACCGTGCGCGCTCGCCTTGAAGGGGCGATGTCGCGCCGCCGCCTGCGCGACTGGCAGCCGCCCTTGGAAAACATTAATTCTCTGGTGGCCTCGGGCGGGCCGCGTCTGCTGGCGCGTTCTCGCGAACTGGTGGTCACCAATGGCTATGCCGCCAATGCTTGTGAATCCTACGCCGCCAATCTGGTTGGCGACGGGATTAAACCCTCATCCTTGATCGAGGACGGCGAACTACGGGATAAAATTCAACGCCTGTGGCTTGCCTGGACCGATCAGGCCGATGCGGATGGGCTGACGGATTTCTATGGCCTGCAGGCGATGATAGCCCGCGAAATGTTTGTGGCTGGCGAATGCTTCGTGCGTATCCGGCCACGCCGCGCCGAAGACGGCTTGCTGGTGCCAATGCAATTGCAGCTTCTGCAAGCGGAAATGCTACCGTTTGAGAAAACTGAAACCACGCCAAGCGGCAACCGCATCCGCTGCGGTATCGAGTTTGACCTGATCGGCCGTCGCGTTGCCTA
>JAADIC010000274.1 GCA_013151535.1 Alphaproteobacteria bacterium
CGAGGCTTGCCAAAAGCTGGGCCTTGGTCTTACCGATATAAGCCTGTCGGCAACTGCGCTTCCAACGCTCAAAACAATTCTCGAACTTGAGCAATATTTCAAAAACCTGCCCAAACCGTTCATTATGCATTGCAAATCAGGGGCGGACAGGGCGGGTTTTGCTTCGGCCCTGTATCTGTTGCTGATTGAGGGGGCGGCGATCGAGGTCGCGCAGCGGCAATTGAGCTTTCGATATCTCCATATCAAGGCGTCCCAAAAGGGTATCCTCGATTTCTGCCTTGAAGAATACCGCCAAACCAACAACACTTCGCCCATTGCCTTTCGCGAGTGGTTGATGACTGTGTATGACCCAAAAACCCTGACGGACGCGTTTCAGGCCCGCCGTGGCAAGGCAGGCCGCTAGATGGCGCGGATGCTGGAAACTTCGCCCGCCTCCAAAGGCTTTAAGCTGCCGCTTTGGCTGTGGCGTGACTATTTTCGCCGGCATATCTGGTGGATCCTCGCGGCGTTCCTGTTGATGGTGGTCGAAGGCTCGATGCTGGGATTGCTTAGTTATATGGTTGGCCCGATGTTCGATCAGGTGTTTGTCGCGGCGGATCGGCAAGCGGTTTACTGGGTGGCGGCGGCGATTTTCGGGGTGTTTCTGGCGCGCTCCATGTCGGGCTTTGGCCAGCGGGTGCTGATGGCGGCGGTCGGGCAATGGGCCACGGCCAGCATGCAAAGCGATCTGGTGCGCCACATGATGCGCCTTGATAGCGTGTTCTTTCAGGACAACGCGCCGGGTGCGCTGATCGAGCGGGTGCGCGGCGATACGATGGCCCTGCAAACCGCGTGGTCAGCGGTTTTCACATCCTTGGGTCGCGACACGATCTCGCTGATTGCGCTGTTGGGGGTTGCCCTTTCTATTGATTGGATCTGGACGCTGGTGGCCGTTGCTGGTGTGCCGGTTCTGGTGATCCCGATCGCGATCCTGCAAAAGCTGATCCACAAAGCGACGCGTCAGGCACGCGGTGCGGCAGCGCTGATTTCCACCCGGCTGGACGAGGTTTTTCACGGCATCAACCCGATCAAGCTGAACAATCTTGAGGATCAGCAGGAAAAACGCTTTAACGCCACGGTGCAAAGCTATGTCAAAGCCCAGATCAAATCCGAGGCGGGGCAGGCCGGTGTTCCGGCGCTGATGGATATCGTCGCCGGGCTTGGGTTTCTGGGGGTGCTGATTTACGGCGGCCTCCAGATCATTGAAGGCCAGAAAACCATTGGCGAATTCATGAGCTTTTTCACCGCCATGGCCCTGATTTTTGAACCCCTGCGCCGGCTTGGTAATATTTCCGGCATCTGGCAGGCGGCGCTGGCCAGCCTTGAGCGGCTCTATGCCATATTCGAGGAAAAGCCGGGCATCCTAAGCCCCGCCAATCCGGTTGAGCCGCCGAAAAACGCCGCCAAGGGTGATATCGTTCTGAAAGATGTGATCTTCTCTTATGGCGATCAGCCGGTGCTGGACGGGTTGAGTTTCGTGGCCGAAGCCGGAAAGACCACGGCGCTTGTTGGGGCATCCGGGGCGGGCAAAAGCACGGTGTTCAACGTGTTGGCCCGGTTGGTCGAGCCGTCCTCGGGCAAGGTCAGTGTGGCGGGTGTCACCGTCAGCGATATGCGCCTTGAAACCCTGCGCGGGCTGTTTTCCGTGGTCACACAAGACGCCGCCTTGTTTGACGAGAGCCTGCGCGAAAACATCATGCTCAGCCGACCGGATGCGGATGAAACGGCGTTGAAACTGGCCTCTGATACGGCCTTTGTCACCGAATTTGCCGCCAGTCTTTCGCAAGGTTTGGACACGCAGGCTGGCCCGCGCGGCTCGAACCTGTCGGGCGGGCAGCGCCAACGCGTGGCGATTGCCCGCGCGGTGCTGCGTGATGCACCAATCCTGCTGCTGGACGAGCCAACCTCGGCCCTTGATGCGCAATCCGAGGCGGCGGTGCAAAAGGCGCTGGATGCCTTGTCAGACGGGCGCACGACGCTGGTGATTGCCCATCGTCTGGCCACCATCCTGCACGCCGACAAGATTGTGGTGATGGAAAAGGGGCGTGTGGTCGATCAGGGCACCCACAAAGAACTGCTGGCGCGCGGCGGGCTTTATGCCAGCCTGTACCAGTTGCAGTTCGCCGGTTGATTTCAGTAGCGTTTTGCCAGATTTTCAGGTGAAACTCCTGCGAAATAGCGCAACAAGGTCCAGAAATTACGCGCCCCTTGCCTGAACCAACCGCCCTGAATGTACTTGTCGGCATTGGTCAGGGCCACGCCATCCAACATCACCAGACGCCGCTTCAGTTTTCGCGCAATAGCCACGTCCTCCATCAGTGGAATGTCCTGAAAGCCGCCGATTTGATCGTATAACGCACGCGAAATCAGCAACCCCTGATCGCCGTATGGCAGCCCGAAAACCCGCGTGCGCAGGTTCGCCCAACCGGCCACGATCCGGGCGGGCCTGCCTTTGGCGCGAAACCTCAGACGGAAACACGCGGCTTGCTCATGCTGGCGAAGATGGGAAATCACCGCCGCGCTCCAACCCTCGTCAAGCCATGTATCGCTGTGCAGGAACAGCAGCCAAGCACCTTGCGCCATTTCGGCCCCTTGCCGCATCTGCCCACCGCGCCCCGCCGCCCCGCGCGTGATTTCTGCGCCCAGGTCCCCGGCAATTTCCAGCGTCGCGTCGCCTGAGCCGCCATCGCTGACGATCAACTCACGGATCAACCCGGCCTCCAAGCCCTCAAATAGGGTGCTAACCATCGCCGCCAGCCCGCTTGCCGAATTCAACGTCGGTATGATGACAGAGATTGGCGCGCGCATTTTACCCTCTTGTGACAATTCGGGCCAACATAGCCCCTGTCAAGCGCGCGGGCGACCGCTATATTGAGAGGGTGAACAGATGAAGGAGGTCGCGATGCAAGGCGAAAGAACAGACGAGCGAACCGTGCTGAAAGTCACCGGCGCGGATCGGCAGAAGTTTTTGCAAGATACAGTGACGAATGATTTATCCGGTGATGCGGGCGGCCTGGTCTATGCAGCGATCCTGTCGCCCCAAGGCAAGTATCTGTTTGATTTTTTTGTCTTCAAAACCCCGGATGCGATCCTGATCGACATCAAATCCGATTGCGCGGCGGCGTTTGCGCAGCGTATGAACATGTACAAGCTGCGCGCCGATGTAAAGATCGAGGCTACGAATATGGCGGTATCGCGCGGCCTTAGAGAGGTGCCAGAAGGCGCGATGCCCGATCCACGTCATGCAGCGCTTGGCTGGCGGGCCTATGGGGGGGAAGGGTCGACGCCCGAAATCGACTGGGATGCCATTCGGGTGGCGCATGTGATCCCCGAAACCGGGATCGAGTTGATCGCCAACGAAACCTACATTCTGGAGGTGGGTTTCGAGCGTCTGAACGGCGTTGATTTTCGTAAGGGCTGTTATGTGGGCCAAGAGGTCACGGCGCGCATGAAGCACAAGACCGAGCTGCGCAAAGGGTTGGCGCAGGTGGTGCTGGGCGGTTCTGCGGTGTCGGGGGCCGAGATCACCCGCGACGGCAAAACCGTCGGGAGGCTGCACACGGTCTCAGGCGACAAGGCGATTGCCTATTTGCGGTTTGATCGGGCGGGCGAGGGGATGCAGGCAGGTGGAGTAAGCGTAGACTGGCGGTCTTAGAGTATCGGTTTTGCGCAAGAGTATTTTCCTGCCATGTTCTGTCGTCCTGCGTCGGGTCTTCCCTCGGGGTCGTCACGCGGCTCCAGCCCGAAGATTTTTACCGAAAAATCTTCCTTCCCGAAATTTTTTTGATAAAAAATTTCCGTACAAACCACGTCAAATCCCCTAACCACGCACCAGCTTGGCGAAAGTGTCGAAATTTACTTCGTTGCTGACAAGTATGTCACCGTTTTCAATAATGTTGCCGCCTGGGCTGATAGTGTCCACCAATCCGCCTGCTTCTTTCACCAGACACAGGCCCGCCGCCACGTCCCAGGGATGCAAACCACGCTCCCA